>NZ_DGVO01000021.1:0-7863 GCF_002394995.1 Bifidobacterium sp. UBA4282 | reverse complement strand
AAGGAGCCGCAGCCGGAGGAGCAGGCCTCGTTGACGGCGATCGAGTCGATGACGCCGTCGGTGATGGCCAGGTACTTCATGTCCTGGCCGCCGATGTCGATGACGGCGGTGACGCCGGGGCTGACCATTTCGGCACCGCGGTAGTGCGCCATCGTCTCGACCACGCCCTCGTCCAGGTGCAGGCCGGTGGTGATCAGGCCCTCGCCGTAGCCGGTGGCGCAGGAGCGTGCGATCCACGCGCCCTCGGGCAGTTCGGACTGGATGCGCTTGACGATGTCGATGGCCGCGGTCAACGGGCTGCCGTCGTTCGTGGCGTAGCTGGACCAGACGATCTCACGGTCGTCGTTGACCAGCGTGGCCTTGATAGTGGTTGATCCGGCATCGATGCCCAGGAAATGCGGGCCGGACGCGTCCTCCAACGTGCCGATGTGCACGTGCTCACGGTGGTGCCGGGCGTTGAAGGCCTCGCGGTCCGCTTCGGTCGGGAACAGCGGGGGCATCGTCGGGGTGTTGACCGGCAGGTGTTCGAGTTCGTCCAGACGCGCCAGGATGTCGGCGCAGGGGCGGGCCTCGAAGTGTTCGATGGAGTCGAGCTTCTCCGGCTGCCCGGCCAGCAGAGCCGCGCCGAACGCCACGTACAGATGGGCGTCGGTCGGCACGATGAATTCGTCGACCTTGCCTTCGAGCGCCCGATGGAACGCCTCGCGCAGCTCGGACATGAAGAACAGCGGGCCGCCCAGGAAGATGACGGTGCCGTGGATCGGACGGCCGGACGCCAGACCGGCGATGGTCTGGGTGGCGACGGCGGTGAAGATGGAGGCCGCCAGATCCGGCTTGGCGGCGCCGTCGTTGATCAGCGGCTGCAAGTCGGTTTTGGCGAACACGCCGCAGCGGGATGCGATCGGATACAGCGTGGTGTAGTGCTTGGCCATCTCGTTGAGGCCTTCGGCGTCGGTGTCCAGCAACGTGGACATCTGGTCGATGAACGCGCCGGTGCCGCCCGCGCAGGAGCCGTTCATACGCTGCTCCGGCGTCGGCTTGAGATAGGTGATCTTGGCGTCCTCGCCGCCGAGCTCGATGATGACGTCGGCCTGCGGGTATTCAGCGTCGATCGCCTCGGTCTCGGCGATGACCTCCTGGATGAACGGTACGTGCAGGCTGTCGGCGAGCGCCAGACCGCCGGAACCGGTGATGGCCAGTCGGACCGGTTCGTCACCGCGGCCCTGCCCCACCAGTGTGGTGTGGATGTCCTCCAACAGTCCGGCCACGGTGGCGCGCACATTGGCGTGATGACGGCGATAGTCGGAGAACAACACACGTTCGAGCGCATCCTCCTGATCGAGCACCACGGCCTTCACCGTGGTCGAGCCGATGTCGAGTCCTACGCGCAGCGGCTTCATATCGCTCCTCTCGGCCGCGGTATTCGCGGTATCCACCATGTACACCTCGTTCGATTCAGCGCCGGGACGATGTCTCCAGGAACACCGCATACGCCCGGTTACCCATATGTAATATAGTCGGGGACCGGCCCAAACCACGCCCCGAACGCCCACATTGTCGTTTGGCGAACGCATTCGGCGTTGTCCCGGCATCCCATCCGTCCCGTCGGCCGCGCGCCACCATATACTGGTGCCATGAACACTTTTCTGCTTCGTGACGTGGTCAATGCCGACTCCTCCGCCTCCATCAGCGACTATGGCGCCCATGTGCTGACATGGACCCCCGCCGGACAGCCCCCGGTGATCTGGCGCCCCGCCGCCGTCCAGCTGCACGAGGGCACCGCCATCCGCGGCGGCGTGCCGATCATCTTCCCCTGGTTCAACACCGGCTGGGATGGCGGACGCCCCGTATCCAAACAGCCGAAGCACGGGTTCGGCCGCGTGGCCTTCTGGTCCTTCGACGCGGATGCCTCGTCCGATCGGCATGTCCGGTATACGCTGGATTCCGCCGATTTCGGCGACGACCTGCTGGCACAGCTCAATTCAGGCGACCACCCCCGTTTCCACGCGACCTATGACGTCGAGATCGGCGAGCGGATCGCCATGACCCTGACCGTGACCAACGACGGCGACGAACCGCTCACCTACGAGGCGGCGCTACACACCTACCTGCATGTGGGCGATGTGGAGCGGATCGCGGTGCACGGTCTGGAATCCTGCGAGTATCTGGACAACACGCAGCCTGGTGTCCCCCACTGTTCCGCGACCGGCGAGCCGATCACGTTCGACGGCATGGTCGACCGGACGTATCTGCGCGGGGATGAAGCCGACGCTCCCCTCGCCATCGACGACCCGGTGCTGGGGCGCACAATCGAGATCATCAATGCCGGCGCACCGCAGGCGGTGGTCTGGAATCCGGGCCAGGCCGCCGGCGACGCGATGGGCGATCTGGCCGTCGGCGAATGGCGCGGCTTCGTCTGCGTGGAGGCGGTGGCCCGTCTCGACCGGAGCGTGACGCTCGCGCCGGGGCAGACGCATACGCTCTCGCAGACGCTGTCGGTGCGCTGATCGACACCCTCCACCGTCTTCACTTGCCGAGTCATCCGGCGCCCCGATGGCTCAGCAAGTCAGGAGGCCTGCTGGCCCTCCCCTGCCTCGCGGTCCTTCAGATAGATCTCGGGGATGTCGCGCTCTTGATCGTGCAGCTTGGCCCAGATCACCGGCGCCCCGGCGGCCAGCGACTTGGGGACGTCCAGGATGCGCTGGTTGGAGCTGCCTCGGAACTGCAGCAGGGAGTCCTTGAGCGTCCTAATGAACCGGCCATCGACCAGCACATCGATGAGTTCCAGCAGTTCGCGCTTATCCGGCGTCTCGCCGGGGCGCATGAGCTCCTCCCAGGTGTACCCGGTCCAGGACCAGATGTCCTTGGTGTGGCCGAACTCCCTGCGGATGCGGCGTGACAGCGGGATGAGCACCGGCGTGGCCAGCAACGGTTCGCCGCCGAGGAAGGTGATGCCCTGCACATAGTCGGGCTTGAGGTCCTCGATGATCCTGTCCTCCAGCGCCTGCGTGTACTCGTGGCCGGCCTGGAAGTCCCAGATCGAGGCGTTGAAGCAGTCCACGCAGTGGAACGGGCAGCCGGAGACGTACAGCGAGTTGCGCACGCCTTCGCCGTCGGTGACGATGAAGGTCTTGTAGTCGGCGATCATGCGCTTGGACATGCGCCGGCCGTCCCACTGGCCCGCCTTCGGGTCGTTGGCCAGCCCACCGGAGGGCACGGAGGGGCCGCGGCCTGTCTCCCCCGCGGCGAAGTCGTGGCGGGTGGTTTCGGTGGCCCTGCGCAAGTCCGTCATGCCGTCTCCTTCATCGTTGATTGCCTGCCGTCTCGGTGCATCCGTATGCATCCGTAATGCTGCATCCGTGGTTTGGATGACGATTCGCGGGTAAGGCTGAGGGTGGTTCGCGACGGTCTGCCGCCACGAACCACCCTCCTGCCGCGTACGTCACCACGGCCGTTCCGTCATCGGGAATGATCGGGAATGCCGGATGCTTACTTGGTCTCCTCGAACCACTCGCGGGTCTCTCCGTCGGCGAGCGTGACGCGACCGGTTTCGCCGCTCATGTGCTTGACGCGGTGCGAGATCTCCTCGTGACGGCCGTGCACCATCGGACGCTGCACCGGGTTGCCCAGGTAGCCGCAGGTGCGCTTGGTCACGTTGCACTTGTCCGGGTCGGAGTTGCCGCACTCGGGGCACTTGAAGCCCTCGTCGGTGGGTTCGAAGTCGCCCTGGAACCCGCAGACGAAGCAGTGGTCGATCGGGGTGTTGGTGCCCAGGTAGCCGATGCCGATGTTATAGGCGTAATCCCACACGGCTTCGAGCGCCTTCGGGTTGTCCTGCAGGCACGGGTACTCGCAGTAGTTGATGAAGCCGCCGGAAGCGTAGTACGGGAAGTCCTTCTCGAAGGTGAGCTTCTCCATCGGGGTGGGCTGCAGCCACACCGGGTAGTGGAAGGAGTTGGTGTAGAAGTCGTGGTCGGTCACGCCCTCGATCTCGCCGTACTTCTCCCTATCCATGCGGTTGAAGCGGTCGGTCAGCGATTCGGCCGGCGTGGAATACACCGAATAGTGGTACCCCTCCGCGGTGCTCCACTGCTTGCACAGTTCGTTCATGCGCTTGACGATGGACAGGGCGAAGTCCTTGCCTTCCGGATCCCAGCCGTGGTCGCGCATCCAGTTCTTGCCGTAGAACACGGCGGTCGCCTCATACAGGCCGATGTAGCCCAGCGACACGGTGGCGCGTTCGTTCTTGAACAGCTGATCCACATTGTCGTTCGCGCCCAGACGCCCGAAGGCACCGAAGCGGAACAGGGTGGGCGCGTTGACCGGTGTGGCCTGCTTGCAGCGCATGATGCGGAACTGCAGGGCCTGGTGCGCGATCTCCATGCGCTCGTTGAACAGCTTCCAGAAGCGGTCCTTGTCACCGTGGCACTCGATGGCGATGCGCGGCACATTGACCGTGACCACGCCCAAGTTCATGCGACCGTCCTCCACGTCCTCGCCGGTCTCGGGATCGGTCCAGGCCTGCAGGAAGGAACGGCAGCCCATCGGGGCCTTGAAGCTGCCGGTGATCTTGACGATGTTCTCATAGAACACCACATCCGGATACATGCGCTTGGTGGCGGATTCCAGCGCCAGCTGCTTCAGGTCGTAGTTCGGGTCACCCGGGTCGGCGTTCACGCCGTGCTTGATCGTGAACACCAGCTTCGGGAAGATGGCGGTGTGGTGTTCCTTGCCCAGGCCGCGGATACGGTTGAGCAGGATGGCACGCTGGATTTCGCGGGAGAACCAGTCGGTGCCCAGACCGAAGCCGATGGTCACGAACGGGGTCTGGCCGTTGGAGACGCGGTTGGAGTTAATCTGGTACTCCATGGTCTGCATGGCGTCGTAGATGGCCTTGCGGGTGCGGATCTTGGCCAGGATCTCGCGCTCCTGCTCCAGCTCGTCGACGTCGGTGTGGAACGGGGTGTCCATCGGCAGCGGTTCGCGGTTGCCGAAGTGCAGCTTCTTGGGCTCGTTGGCCTTGGCACGCTCGACCTGCTCGCGGGCGAACTCCACCGGCATGCCGTCGGGGATGGTCTCGCGGGCCTCCTCCAGGAACTTCTCGTAATCCTTCTTGGCGTAGGTGGCCAGATGCTCGTCGGCGCGGTTGGCGGTCTGGCCGCCGTACTGGCTGGAAGCCACGTCCTTCATGATCTGGGTGATCTGGGTGGCGGCGATGGCGATGGACTTCGGGCTGGCCATCGGGGCGTTGCCCAGCGTGAAGCCGTTGGCCAGCATGTCCCAGAAGTTCGGCAGCGAGCAGTTGGACTGCGCGGTGAACGGCGAGTAATCAGCATCGTGGAAGTGGATGTCGCCCTTCATATGCGCGTTCGATACCGCCGGCGGCAGCATGGTGAACGCGGCGGCCTTGGACACGGCGCCGGCCAGCAGATCGCGCTGGGTGGCGTAGACGTTGGAGTCCTTGTTCGCGTTCTCGTGGATCAGGGTCGGGTCCTGATTGATGAATCGGGACACGGCCTCGTTGACGTCGGTGGCCTTGGCGCGCTCGATGTCGCGGTCCAGACGGTAGCTGGTGTAGGCGCGGGCCACGTCATACAGGTGGTTCTCGATCAGCCCGTGCTCGACGAGGTTCTGGATGTCCTCGATCTTGGCGGGGCCGGCGTAGCGCAGCTTAATCTCGCCCTCGATCTGATCGGCGATGCCGCGGATCAGATCCTCCTGCTGCGGGCCCACCTGCTTGTTCAGATCGGTGAACGCGGCCTTGATGGCGTTGATGATGTTGGCCGCGTCGAAATCCACGATACGACCGTCACGCTTCTCCACTAACACGGTGGAGGTGGCGGTGCGCGTTGCTTCCATCATCTGGGTCTCCATGGTCGCTCACTCCTTTATGGCCTGCGCCGCAGGCAAATTACACGTATGAAGTTTTTTCAACTTACATGACTCTACGACAACCCCACCCCGATATCTAGTAGCGGCACGCCGCCCCAACACTAGATGTAGTGATTTTCGGCAGCATTCCGCCAAAACGACAATTGTGTGATTTGGGTAACAGTTTGCGCCGAACAAGGCTCAGCCCGCATCATCATTAGAGACTCGCCGTACGGGCTCCGCGCGCCGCTGATTCACCGACCCGCGCACGTCATCTTGTCCGTTCACCGGAGGAACCTTGGGTGCATGACTGTTGACTA
The DNA here is from genome assembly GCF_002394995.1 of Bifidobacterium sp. UBA4282. Lineage (NCBI taxonomy): Bacteria > Bacillati > Actinomycetota > Actinomycetes > Bifidobacteriales > Bifidobacteriaceae > Bifidobacterium > Bifidobacterium sp. UBA4282. Next base: position 1,672 of record NZ_DGVO01000021.1, on the reverse strand, counting down.
TGGATACGGTTCTGCGGCATCGCAGCCGGCGGATATGGGGACGTCCGCCGGCCCGCGGCCGCTGGACCAGCTGCCCCGCCTGGCGCGGGACACCACCGCTGAGAACCCCTGGCCGGTCAGTGTGCTGAGCCAGAAGTACCACAACGCCGTCTCCAAATGGCCCGAGGCCTGGGTGGAGGGGCAGATCGTGGAGATCAACATGCGCCGCTCCACGTCCGGGTACATCACGCTACGAGACAACTTCGAGGAGGTCTCGCTGTCGGTGATGGGCTTCAGCCGTTTCGTGGCCAAGGCCCGCGACTTCCGCCAGGGCGACCGCGTGGTGGTGCATGGCAAGGCCGACGTGTGGGTCAAGGCCACGCGCCTGAGCTTTGTGGCCGACGACATCCGCCGCATCGGCGCCGGCGACCTCAAGGCCCAGATCGACGAGCTGCGCAAACGGCTCAAGGGCGAAGGGCTGTTCGACACGGAGAACAAGGTGCCACTGCCGGAATTCCCCGCATGCATCGGGCTGGTATGCGCCCCGCAGGCGCGTGCCGAGGGCGATGTGATCACGAACGTCAACCTACGCTGGCCGGCGGTGCGGTTCAAGGTGGTCCACGCGCATGTGCAGGGAGCGCAATGCCCGGCGGACGTCATCGCCGCGATCCAGCGGCTCGACGCCGATCCGGAGGTCGACGTGATCATCGTGGCCCGCGGCGGCGGCAGCTTCGAGGACCTCATCGGCTTCTCCGACGAGGGCGTGGTCCGCGCGACGGCCGCCTGCGTCACGCCGATCGTCTCCGCCGTGGGACACGAGGACGATTGGACACTGATCGACCTGGCCGCCGACCTGCGCGCCTCCACCCCCACCGACGCGGCCAAACGCGTCGTGCCGGACGTGCATGAGCAGCGGCAGCTGATCGCCGGCGCGATCGGCCAGATGCGCATGCGAATCAGCGCCCGCGTGGACAACGAAACCCGCCTGATCGAGGGGTACGCCACCCGGCCGAGCCTGACCCAACCGCAGACCATGCTGGAACCGCACCAGCGATTCGTCGACGACGCCGTGGTGCGGATGCGGCACGGCCTGACACGCATCGTGGACGACGCCACGATGACCGTCGAGAAACTGCACGCCTCCCTGACGGCATTGAGCCCGCAATCCACGCTGAACCGCGGCTACGCGGTCGTCCAGACCGCCGACGGGCATGTACTGGACGACGCCGCGCACGCCGCCCCCGGCGACGCACTGACCATCACACTGAAGCGCGGCACCGTCACGGCCGAAGCCACAGGCACGCAGTCGTGACCCCACCCGAACCACACCCTGCAACATTCGCACAGGAAAGGAACCCACCGATGACCGACAAGACCACCACCGACGCAACCGACACCGAGACCGCCACCGCACCGGCCGTCGCATCCTCGCTGACCGATGCCGAGCGCGAGGCCATCGCGCAGATGCCGTATGAGGAGGCGCGAGACAAGCTCATCCAGGCCGTGCAGGCGCTGGAAGCCGGCGGACTGAACCTGGACCAGTCGATGCGCCAGTGGGAGATCGGCGAGGCGCTCGCCCGCCGCGCGCAGACGCTCCTGGGCGAGGTGCGCGCCAAGCTCGACGCCGCCCAGGCCGAGCAGGCCGCCTCAGCGCAGACGGCCGGGACTCAGTCGAATCTCGACTGAGTCCCCC
>NZ_DGVO01000055.1:7641-7977 GCF_002394995.1 Bifidobacterium sp. UBA4282 | reverse complement strand
CATGTCGGCCAGGTCGTAGCCACCGCCCTCGATCTCGTCGAGCGCCGTCTTGTAAACATCGTCGTACTTCATATCCCCTCCCTTATGCGACCACGTAGGTCGCGCTGACGTACAGGGTCGACCCCGACGCTATGTCGTGCGGCGCCTTGTATCTGACAGTGCCGCCCGTGGTTACCCATGCGCCGTCGCCCTGCTGCGGGTTGCCGGTCTGGGCGTTGAAGGACGCGCCGTATGGGCGGTACCCGGCATGGAAGTAGCCGAGGTCGTTCGTCGCGCCTGATGTGAATTTCGCGGTGGTCTTGACCTGCAAGGTGAACGTGAAGACGCCCGCCGTGA
>NZ_DGVO01000055.1:0-7591 GCF_002394995.1 Bifidobacterium sp. UBA4282 | reverse complement strand
CCCGCCGTGAGCGCGTGGTAAACGGACGTGACCGTGACGTTGGCCCCAGCCGTGAAGATCGACGCGCTGCTACTCTTGGTCGTGCTCGCCGGGTAGGCCCCGATCAGCTCGGGGACGTCAGCGGGTCTCATATAATGCATCTCGCCGCCGTCGCTGAAGGAATTTATCACGACCGGAAACCAGCCTGTGCCGGTGGCCCTTGGCATGGCCGTCTCGTTCTTCATCCTGATTTGCCCGGTCATGGTGCCACCGCCGAGCGGCAGGTAGCTGTGCGTGTGGCTCGACGCTGCGGCGCCGATGGCGCTACGCCATGCGGCGGCGTCGGAGACAACGATCGACTTATCGCCGTCCTTGTCGATGAACAGTCCGAGGGAGTGGAAGACGTTGCTGCCGCTGACGCTCCTGACGGTGCCGATCTCGTAGCCCGTGCGCCCGTCGTTGAGGAACCGCGCGTGCGTGTAGGCGACGCCCGTGCCCTTCGAGTCGCGGAACGAGACGCCACTGCCGTTGGTGTGGCTGCTCGGGGTCGTACCGACGGTGATGTTCGAGCTCTTGACGTATACGTCCCCCGTGACCTCGCCGCCGGTGAGCGGAAGGTAGTTATGGGTGTGGCTCGACGCCGCAGCCCCTATGTTCGCCGGGGTGATGCCGAGGCCGTCCCGCCACGACTTCTGGTTCGTCACGGTGACCGTCGGGTTGCCGTCCTCGTCGAGGTACAGGGCGAGGGTGTTGTACTTGTCGGCAGTCCCGACCTTGCGGGTCGTATACATCTGCACGCCCTGCTCGCCTGTGTTGAGGAAACGGGCGTTTATCATGCCGAGGGGTACGCCGTCCGAGCCGAAGAGCCTGTAGGAGCCGTTGCCGTTTGTGGCCGAGCTGACGGCGCTTCCACTCGCGATGTTGTCGCTCTTCGCGATGAACTGATGCCCCGTGACCTGCGCGTTTCCTCCGAATCCTACCGTCCCGCCGTCCGTGTTGAGCCACAGCGTCGCGGTGGAGTCCCCGTCGGCCTTGGCCAGGATCTCGTTGCTGTCGAACTCAAGGTGCGCCTGCCCCGGCGTGCCGCCGACGATGAGCGCGGGGCGGTTGTCTGCCGTGCCGCTGGCGTCGGTGGTCTTGGAGAGGATCACGGTCTTGCCCGTCGTGATGCAGTCGAGGTCCCCGTCCGGGTCCGATTGCAGGTCGAGCCACGTCTGGTCCTCGGTGCCGCCGCTCTCGCTGAACGCGCCTATCCTGAGCTGCGTCATGCCGCTTTTGAGGCGGTCGATCTCGACCTGCCCCAGGCGCTCGCCGTCCTTGTCCTTGAACCGCACGACGCCGCCGATCTGGTTTGACGTTGGCGCGGCTGCGTCGCGGTCTATGACCGGGTCCTTGAGCACTATGTCCCCGGTGCCGAAGAAGCCTTGGGCCGTGATATCTCCAGCCGTCTCCACGTTGCCTGACCAATCTACGGTGAGGGCATTGGATCGGGCATCGTCTGCGGTGCCGTTGCCAACAATGAATGCATAATTGCCCTGGGCGTTATATTTTCCGATGGCCGTCTGCGCGTCCATGTTCGTGACTGTCCACATGTTTTGGGCATGAGACGCCACACCATGCGCCCTGCATGTGTCACCTTCCGCATGCGACCTGTTGTCGTATGCTATCGAATAATAACCTTCGCTGTGCGCCCCGTTTGCCAGGGCCTTCGTGTAGATGCCTTCGGCATGTGCGCTACTTGCGTCTGCGACGGTGTGGTTCCCCTCGGCATGTGATCGCGCGCCGTTGGCCTGGGTGAGGTTGCCCTCGCTATGTGCACTCGTTCCACTAGCGATAGACTGGCCTTCTGCGTGGGAGCATGCCCCCGACGCCTCGCTGTACGACCCCTCGGCATGGCTCATCGTGCCCAATGCGCCGTTGTTGAAACCTTCTGCCACGGAATATGCGCCGCCCGCCGCACACATGCCGCCGAGAACATAGGACATGAGGCCGACCGTTGGGGTTCGTAGTGAGCTTCGTGTACCGAGCGTGTACGCCTTTGCGTATTTCGATGTGGTCGTGTATTTTATCTCGACCACAGCCCCGCGTTCTGGCGGTTCGTGGATGGTCACGCCCATGTCGTATGCTGAATAGTTCGTTATTTCCTCGTCGTCGACCTTCACCGACGATACGACACCTTCGACCTGTATACGAAACGCCCTGGTCTCACCGTCTCCGATGACGTATTCGGTTATTTCTGCGATACCCGTATGGTCGCGGAGGTCTGATACGTAGAAATAAGACTCCTGTTCCCAGTCGATTAGCCGCATCGAGTGATAGTCCATCTCGATATGGCTCTCCTCGCTCTTACCGATCTGTGCTCCGTCCTTGCCGAAGGACGCGACCAAGTTCGATGAGTCGTTGCCCTCGCCGTCGAAGAAGGCGATGGCGCTTCGCGTGATGCTCGCCAAGTGGTTTAAGGCCGTCCGCAGGAGCATGCCCAGCGAGTTTATCAGGATGTTGTGGTAGGGTTTGCTGTCCGAGAGGTCGCTGAACCCGTCCGCGACCGCCGCATCCCACACCTCCTGCGTCTGGTCGGTCACGTGCACGCCTGCACCGCCGTGGGTCTCCGCGCCGTCCGAGTTGTGCCAAAAGTGCTGTCCGTTCGCCAGGGCGGCCTCCAGCGCCTCGTCCGCAGCCACGCCGGGCAGCACCGGCTCCGTGACCTCCGACCACTGCACCTGCACCCGGGAGCCGTCGTCGTATATGGCCCACGCCGTCGCGCCCGACTGCTCGTACTCGGCCAGCTTCTCGGCGCTGTAGTCCGTGATCGGCTCGACGGTGTAGCGGGTGACCGTCGTGGTAGGCGGTATGACCTCCTGTTCCACGACCGGCGACCAGTCTGCGGCGTCAAACGTCTCCCCCGTCGAGTCGCCGATGCAGATGTACATCTCGCCGTCGTCGTCCCAGTCGTCGCCGATGTAGTACGGCGGCACGGGCTGCGAGGTGAAGTGCTGCGGTACGCGGGCCTCGCCGTCCGCGATCGTCTCGTCCCAGTCGACGTCCGGCCTCACGCCCTCGTCCTCGACGGGCGGCACCGGCTCCTGGTCGACCGGGGTGGAGTCCCCCGCGTCGCCGGGGTCCTCGGGCTCACCCTCCTCGTCGGTGTTTACATTCTCATCCTCTACGACTTCTTCCAGCTCCTCGTCCATCACTCGCCTCCTTCCTGTTCTGTGGATTCAGTTGTTTGGGTAGGCTCAGTTGTCTCAGCAGGTTGAGTGGATTCAACATCCACAATTTGAGTGACTTCCCACTGGGCCTCATAGCCGACGACCGATGCCATCGCGCTCTCCTTACGTCGGGTTGCCGACAATCTTGCATTTGACGCACAGACCGTTCACGAACTCGAACGACAGCGTCGCCTTGTCAGGCGCCGTCGTGTTGAAGTAGAGCCAGCTGCTACCCTTGTCCTTCCTGAACGTGGCGACTGGCAGGGAGAAGGCGCCGGTGAACCCCTTGTAGTTGCTGACCCCACCGTTGTTCATCCAGATCCTCGGTGCGCTCACCATCAGGTCGTTGAGGGCGGTTATGGTCGTCCCCAGCTTGTGCTCCCCGTTCTGCGCGTACAGGTAGTCGGCCCTGATCTTCAGCTTTGGCTTGCCCTTGTAGCCGAAGTTGATACCGCCGTTCCTGATCTCGATGTTTGTGTCCGAATTGGATACGCTCGATGACAGATTACCAGCAACCCGGCAGTTCTTCAGCTCGGCATTGTTCGTGGTGAATGTCCCTTTGTCGAGGTCTAGCTTGGTCTTACCGTTTTTGTCCGAAAGAATACCTGCCTTGATGACGTTCGCACTGACGGTGCCCGCGTTGATGTAGCTCGCGTTGATGTAGAGCTGCCCGCCTTTCAGGATGATGCCCTTCGCCTTGCCGTTGTTGGTGAGCCTCTTGAATATCTTCTCCTGGTTCAGCGAGTCGTCGAGGGCCTTGCGCTGCGCGTCGGTGTAGTCGCGGTCCTTCTTCGCCACGGAGTTGGTGAACGTCTTGGCAGCGTTCAGCGTGTCGGCGTTGTCGTAGTCCAGGTCCTCCGGTGCGGGCGACCAGTCGGTTACCCTCGCGCCGATCTCCAACTTGAACCCGCACATTTGCACGGTGCACGCCGCCGCCGTCTTTGGCCTGCTGTAGAAGTAGATGCGGGCGCCGTTGCTGCCGCCAGCCGCAGACTGGCTGAAGGTGAACGTCCAGCTGTATCGCTTCCACTTCGAGGTCACAGCCATCTTGGCTGAGGCCCTCCACTTCGTGTTGCCGTACTGCATGAAGACCTCGCCCGACCCGGCGGTGCTCATCGCCCAGCACGAGACGGTGTACTTCTGCCCGTCGATCATCTTCGGGGCCTGCTTGTCGTAGAAGACGATCCCGCCGTAGTTCGCCGTCTGGCTCGCCTTGAACGCGAATTGCGCCGCATAGTCGACGCCGCCCACGGGGCGTGCGGACGCCGAGAGCGCCTGTATGGTCGCGGTGACGCCCGAGGCGGTCTTCCTCGACCAGTAGCGCGGCGCGGTCGCCGCCCTCTTGGCGAGGTCCTTCCTGTTGCTGTCCAGCAGGAGGTTCGTGCCGCCGACCTCCGCGCGTGCCTCGGTGATCGCCGTGCTCGCGTTTGTCGCCACCGCATCCAGCGTCGTGTCGCCGACCTCCGTCGTCGGGGACAGCGAGAACTCGCCAGTCTGCATGTTCCAGTAGTTCTTGTTGAGCGCGTCCTTGATGATGCCGGTGCGGAGGTACGTGGCGTTGATGTAGAGCTGGCCGTTCTGGATGAACATGCCCTGGGCGGCGCCGTCGTTGGTGAGCGCGTTGAAGACCTCGTCCTGGCTCAGGTCCGGTTCCGGCGCCACCTCGGCGATGTACTGCGCGAGGGTCTGGTCGCCGATATGCACGTCGGAGGTCATCTTCAACGCGCCCGTGTCCAGGTCCCAGTAGTTGCCGGTCGGGGAGCCGATGTACCCGGCGTTGATCTGCGCCGCAGTCACGAGGTCGGCCGCGATGTGGCCGCTGACGAAGACCGTCCTCCAATCCCAGTCTCCGCTGGTCGTCCTCGAATCCGCGATTCGGACGGAGCCGCCCTTGACCTCGACCACCTTCGACGCCTCGGTGCCGACCAGCGGGTCTGAGACGGCCTTGTCGTAGGTGCGGATGCCCTGCCCTTCCGTGACGTAGGTGTAGCCGCCCGTGGCGTTGATGGCGGCGTTCAGGTTGTCGACGATGGCGTTGAGGTACTCCCACGTGCCACCCTCCTGGTTGGCTAAGGCTTGGGAGACGCGGGCGACCTTGTTGTCGAGCTTCGTGAAGCGGCTGCTGAGGTCTGTCGTGACGTTGCCGAGCGTGACCGTCACGTTCTCCGGTTGCAGCTCGTCGGTGACCAGCTTGACGATGCGGCTCGTGAGCCGGAGTCCTCCCTCGACGCCGAACTCCTTGTCCACCACGTCGACGGCATCGCCAACGGCCACGCCATGCAGGTCGACGCCAGCCTGGGCGAACTGGGTCACCTTGGCGGTGTAGCTCACCTTCGGCGTGGTGTACTCTTCGAGTGCCCGCAGGGCCGTGTCCTTCAGCGTCTGCGGGTCTTCGACGCCGTCGAAGATGACGAACTTGGTCGGGTACTCCCAGCCGCCCGAGCCGTTTGGCCTGCGCACGATCGGCACGACCGAGTCGTTCTGAAGCCATTCGACACCATCGTTGACGCTCTTGATCGTGACGCGCTTGCGGTCTGCTGACGCGACGGCATCGGTGGAGCCTGCGCCCAGCGGAACGATGCGGCAGTAGCGCACAGTGTCGGCCACCTTGCGCTTTATGTCGGCGAGGTCGGCGCCGTAGTCGAACCGCCTGGTCACTTTCGTCGCGCCCACCCTGGCGCGGTAGTCCACAAGGCGCGAGACCACGCCATTGTTGTCGACCTCGATGCGCGGCGCGATCTCGCCGCCCCAGACATCGATGAGCGTGGACATGGCCTCCCACGCGCTGCGCTGCCACATGGACGCGCCGCCCGTGGTGCCGACGTCGACGTTGCCGACCGCCCATTGGCTCGTGTTGCCGAGCAGCGCCACGAGTGCGGCTCGTGCGTTCACGGGCGACTTGACGCCGGGCATCACGTCGCAGGTGACGCCCGTCAGGTCGTACTGGATCGACCAGACCGCATAATAGGTGCAGTACGCAGCCAACCCGTCGGTGTGGCCCTGCTCGATGCCTGTCACGACGTACTCGCGCCACGTGCCGGTTGCGTCGCAGTTGAGCAGGCGGTTGCCGACCTCAAGGGGGTGCACTGTTGACAGCTTGAGAGAGTTGGCGCCGTTGATCTCCTCGGTGCGGGTGCGCTCGAAGACCTCGGCGGGCGGGATATCGCCCATGAAGTTGTCCTGGGCGTCGTAGACCATGATGCGGGACACGTCCACCTATATCACCCACCTCTCGCGCCACTCGACACTCATCGTGGCCGTCCCCGTCGTGACCGCCGCGCTGTGGACGCCGGGGGTGATCTCCCACCAGTCCGAGCCGGTGGTGAGCATTGACGCAGAGCCGTCCACGAGCACCGTCCTGGCGTCCTCGCCGCAGTCGATCACGACGGTCGACGCAGCAGCCGCCAGCGGCACCTGCATCACCTGCTGGCCGTCGAGCGTCACGCCCACCACGCCGCTGGCCGGGGTGACGTTGGCGAGCGTGACGATTGGCCGCGCCGCAGCCGAGCCTGAGTAGTGGAAGGACTCAGACCCGACCACGACGGTCTTGTTCGGCGAGAGCAGGTAGGGCTGCGGGATCAGGAAGGTCACGCGCCACGCGATGGCATTGAGGAACCGCGTCTCTGTGATGCCCTGTGGGATGGCCAGGTAGTAAAGCCCCTCATCGTCTGCGAACGCCAGCGGTTTCGGCTCGCTACACGCGAGCCACGCCCTCAGGTCGCGCATGACCTCGCGCCGCCGCGCCTGCTGGGGATCGCGGGCCACGATGGTCATGGCAACCGTCGTGCTGTTGGCCCTGGCCCCCGTGGCCACCACGCCGTCTCGCCCGACGATGGTCTGGGTCGCGACCGTTTGCCCCGAGGGCTTGCGGTCGACCTCTGCCACGAGGTAGGACTGCGAGAGCTCGTGGCCGTCGAACGTTACAGCGTTTCTCATGCCGCGAACGCCCCCTGTCTGGTGATGTAGGTGTTGAGTTCCTCGGCGATGCGCTCGATGTCGCGGTCGTCGCGGACGTTGAACGTGTTGCCGGTGATCGTGACGCCTGCGGGCTGCGCCTGCCGCGCCACGTCGGACGTGATACGTGAGTCGATGCGAGACTCGACCGCCACGTCCTGCGGGATCATGTTGGTCAGGTCGTAGAGCGCGTCGTGCACCTTCTGGGCGCCGGTCTCGATGCCGTCGGCCAGCGACTGCATGATGATCTCGCCCGTGGACGTGAGCAGGTGCTTGTCCTTGGATTCCGGGCCCTTCCACGATGGGATGGCGTTGGTGATCGACTGCAACTGCGAGGTGACAACGCGGTTGAAGTAGCTGACCATCGAATCGCCGAAGCCTGCCATGACATACTGGCCGTTGTCCCACAGCGTGTAATAGCCAGCCGTGACGTAGCTTGAGACGCTCCC
>NZ_DGVO01000010.1:11498-13367 GCF_002394995.1 Bifidobacterium sp. UBA4282 | reverse complement strand
GCACGTGGACCGGCTCCTCCCGCGCACGATGCGTCGAGCCGCAGGCGAGCCGGTGCGGGATGCGAATCCGCCGATGTCCGGTTGGGCGTATGGCGGCTAGACTGGGGGACATGACACAGATTCGCTTTGCCCTAGCCCAGATCGACACCTGCGTCGGCGACCTTGCCGGCAACGCCGCCAAGGTGCTCGATTACACCCGCCGCGCAGCCGGCGAGCACGCCCGCGTGGTCGTGTTCCCCGAGATGACCCTGACCGGCTACCCGATCGAGGACCTGGCGTTGCGCCGCACCTTCCGGCAGGCGGCATGGAACCAGGCGAACGAACTGGCCGCCGCGCTCGCCGCCGAAGGTCTGGGGGAGCTGTATGTGGCGGTCGGCACGGTCGGCACCGACCCCGAGACCTCCAAGCCGCGCAATCGCATGGTGGTCCTGCATGAGGGCGTGGTCTGGGCCGGCTATGACAAGCATTTCCTGCCGAACTACGGCGTGTTCGACGAGTTCCGCATCTTCTCTGCAGGGGACCGTTCGGTGGTCATCGACGTGGACGGCGCACGCATCGGCGTGGCGATCTGCGAGGACATCTGGCAGGACGGCGGACCCGTGGCCGAGCTGGCGGAACGGGGCATCGACCTGCTGCTGACGATGAACGGCTCGCCGTACGAGGAAGGCAAGACCCATACGCGGATGGAGCTGGCGATTCGCCGCGCCCGTGAGGTCGGCGCGCCGCTGATCTACCTGAACCAGGTGGGCGGGCAGGATGACCTGATCTTCGACGGTGGCAGCTTAGTGGTTGACTCGGATGGCACGCTGCTGGAGCGTTCCCCGATGTTCATGGAGGACCTGAGCTATTTCACGCTCGACACCGACGCCGCGCGTCAGACGCCGACCAGCATCGCCGCCGATCTGGATCCGGACGAGGAGGTCTACACGGCCTGCGTGCTGGGACTGAAGGACTACATGCGCAAGAACGGGTTCAAGGGCGTCACGCTCGGCCTGTCCGGCGGCATCGATTCGGCGCTGGTGGCCGCCATGGCCGCGGACGCCTGCGGCGGCGGGAACGTCTGGGGCATCTCGATGCCCAGCATGTACTCCTCCGACGGCTCGAAGGACGACGCCGCCGACCTGGCCGCGAACCTCGGCGCCCACTATGACATCCAGCCGATCGAACCGTTGTTCGCCGCGTTCCAGAGCCAGCTGGCGCTGGAGGGCGTGGCCGCCGAGAACCTGCAGGCGCGCATCCGCGGCGTCATCGTGATGGCCTACTCGAACGCCAAGGGGCTGCTGGCCCTGGCCACCGGCAACAAATCCGAGCTCGCCTGTGGGTATTCCACCATCTACGGCGATGCCGTCGGCGGGTACGCGCCGATCAAGGACCTGCTCAAGACGCGCGTGTGGGAGCTGGCCCGTTGGCGCAACAAGGCCGCCGCGGCCGGCATGGGCATCGGCGGACTGGCCGTGGTCGGCAACGAGCGGCGTGACGCCGGCGTGCCGCTGCCGGACGGCGTGATGATCCCCGTCAACAGCATCGTCAAGGCGCCCAGCGCCGAACTGCGCCCCGGACAGAAGGACTCCGACAGCCTGCCCGAATACGGGCTGCTGGACCGGGTGTTGTCCGCATACATCGAGCATGCGCACGGTCGGGCCGATCTGCTGGCCGACGGGTTCGACGAGGCCACCGTGGACACGGTGATGCGTCTGGTGGACCGCGCCGAGTGGAAGCGCCGGCAGTATCCGCTGGGACCGAAGGTCACGGCGCTCGCGTTCGGCCGGGACCGCAGGCTGCCGGTGACGACCGCGTTCCGTGAGTAGTGCGGCGACGGGTGACGGAGCGTGGTATGGCCCGCCGTGTCCTTGGTCGGGCACGGCGGGC
>NZ_DGVO01000010.1:0-11436 GCF_002394995.1 Bifidobacterium sp. UBA4282 | reverse complement strand
CGCCGCGTTCCGACCGCGGTCATGTGAACGGTAACGAAAATGTGATGTAGCTCACGTCGCGTCCCAGCTTGTTTTCAGGCGGCTGCGGCTACAATGATGAACCAACGACGGCGTAACGATGCGTCGCCGACGATCACCCAGAAGGAGTGGATATGACAGCAGTTGATGCAACCGCGGTCTCCCCGGAGGAGCTCAACGCCAAGGCGTGGGACGGCTTCGAAGGCGGCCATTGGCAGGACGATATCGACGTGCGTGACTTCATTCAGAAGAACTACACGCCGTACGAGGGCGATGAGTCCTTCCTTGCCGGTGCGACCGAAAAGACCAAGCATCTGTGGCAGTATCTCGACGACAACTACCTGGCCGTGGAGCGCAAGCAGCGCGTCTACGACGTGGATACCCACACCCCGGCCGACATCGATGCTTTCCCGGCCGGCTACATCGACAGCCCTGAGGTGGACAACGTGATCGTCGGCCTGCAGACCGACGTTCCCTGCAAGCGTGCGATGATGCCGAACGGTGGCTGGCGCATGGTCGAGCAGGCCATCAAGGAGGCCGGCAAGGAGCCGGATCCGGAGATCAAGAAGATCTTCACCAAGTACCGCAAGACCCACAATGATGGCGTCTTCGGCGTGTACACCAAGCAGATCAAGGTCGCCCGCCACAACAAGATCCTCACCGGTCTGCCGGACGCCTACGGCCGTGGCCGCATCATCGGCGACTACCGCCGCGTGGCCCTGTACGGTGTGAACGCCCTGATCAAGTTCAAGCAGCGTGATAAGGACTCCGTGCCGTACCGCAACGACTTCACCGAGCCGGAGATCGAGCACTGGATCCGTTTCCGCGAGGAGCATGACGAGCAGATCAAGGCCCTGAAGAAGCTGATCAACCTCGGCAACGAGTACGGCCTGGATCTGTCCCGCCCGGCCCAGACCGCGCAGGAAGCCGTGCAGTGGACCTACATGGGCTACCTGGCCTCGGTCAAGAGCCAGGACGGCGCCGCCATGTCCTTCGGCCGCAACTCGACCTTCTTCGACATCTACATCGAGCGTGACCTGAAGAACGGCACGCTGGACGAGGCCGGTGCCCAGGAGCTCATCGACAACATCGTCATGAAGCTGCGCATCGTCCGCTTCCTGCGTACCAAGGACTATGACGCCATCTTCTCCGGCGACCCGTACTGGGCGACCTGGTCCGACGCCGGCTTCGGCGACGACGGCCGTACCATGGTCACCAAGACCTCGTTCCGTTTGCTCAACACGCTGACCCTCGAGCACCTGGGACCCGGCCCGGAGCCGAACATCACGATCTTCTGGGATCCGAAGCTGCCGGAGGGCTACAAGCGCTTCTGCGCCAAGATCTCCATCGACACCTCGGCCATCCAGTATGAGTCCGACAAGGAGATCCGTGGCCACTGGGGCGACGACGCGGCCATCGCCTGCTGCGTGTCCCCGATGCGCGTCGGCAAGCAGATGCAGTTCTTCGCCGCCCGCGTGAACTCCGCCAAGGCCCTGCTGTACGCGATCAACGGCGGCCGTGACGAGATGACCGGCATGCAGGTCATCGACAAGGGCGTGATCGATCCGATCCAGCCCGAGGCCGACGGCACGCTGGATTACGAGAAGGTCAAGAACAACTACGAGAAGGCCCTCGAGTGGCTGTCCGAGACCTACGTGATGGCGCTGAACATCATCCACTACATGCATGATAAGTACGCCTACGAGTCCATCGAGATGGCCCTGCACGACAAGGAGGTGTACCGCACCCTGGGTTGCGGCATGTCCGGTCTGTCCATCGCCGCCGACTCGCTGTCCGCCGTCAAGTACGCCAAGGTCTACCCGATCTACAACAAGGACGCCAAGGACATGCCCGGCCACGAGTACGAGTATGTCGAGGGCGCCGATGACGATCTGGTGGTCGGCTACCGCACCGAGGGCGAGTTCCCGGTCTACGGCAACGACGACGATCGCGCCGACGACATCGCCAAGTGGGTCGTCTCCACGGTCATGGGCCAGATCAAGCGCCTGCCGGTCTACCGCGGCGCCGTCCCGACCCAGTCCATCCTGACGATCACCTCGAACGTCGAGTACGGCAAGAACACCGGTTCCTTCCCGTCCGGCCATGCCAAGGGCACCCCGTACGCCCCGGGCGCGAACCCGGAGAACGGCATGGATTCCCACGGCATGCTGCCGTCGATGTTCTCGGTCGGCAAGATCGACTACAACGACGCGCTGGACGGCATCTCGCTGACCAACACGATCACCCCCGACGGCCTGGGTCGCGACGAGGATGAGCGTGTCACCAACCTGGTCGGCATCCTGGACGCGGGCAACGGCCACGGCCTGTACCACGCCAACATCAACGTGCTGCGCAAGGAGCAGCTCGAGGATGCCGTCGAGCATCCGGAGAAGTACCCGCACCTGACCGTGCGCGTCTCCGGCTACGCGGTGAACTTCGTCAAGCTCACCAAGGAGCAGCAGCTCGACGTGATCTCCCGTACGTTCCACCAGGGTGCCGTCGTCGACTGAGTCGATGACCTGCACCGTGTGAACGGCTGAACGGTCCGGCGGGGTCTTCTTCGGAGGGCCCCGCCTTTTCGTATCCCGTGCCGGCTCGCTTTCGGTGAGGAAGTGTCGTACGTGGGATGTGGCGTATGCGGGGACGTGGCGTGTGGTGCCGCGGGAAGTGACTCGAGGACACGTGACGCACCTCACAGCGGAAAACCGCGTGTCCGTGGGGGGCAGGCCCTACGATGGCAATCAGTACAGTCGAATGCGTGCGCCACGCCACGCGGCAGAAGGAGGACGAGGATGTCTGAAACCACCGAGTTCCGCACCACTACCCGGCATATGCTGAAGCGTTCCAAGCAGTATGCCAGCCAGACGCTGATGGGCGGCCTGTCGGGCTTCGAATCGCCGATCGGCCTGGACCGTCGCGACCGCATCGAGGCGCTGCGCACCGGCGATATCGGCTTCGTGCACTCGTGGGACATCAACACCTCCGTGGACGGTCCCGGCACCCGCATGACCGTGTTCATGAGCGGATGCCCGCTGCGCTGCCAGTACTGCCAGAATCCCGACACCTGGAAGATGCGCGACGGCCAGCCCGTGTACCTGGAGGCCATGATCAGGAAGGTCGAACGCTACGCCGATTTGTTCAAGGCCACCGGCGGCGGCATCACGTTCTCCGGCGGCGAGTCGATGATGCAGCCGGCCTTCGTCTCCCGCGTGTTCCGTGCGGCCAAGGAGATGGGCGTGCACACCTGCCTGGACACCTCCGGCTTCCTCAACCGCAACTACACCGACGAGATGATCGAGGACATCGACCTGTGCCTGCTCGACGTCAAATCCGGCGACGAGGAGACCTACCACAAGGTCACCGGCGGCCTGCTCGCGCCGACCATCGAGTTCGGGCAGCGTCTGGCCAGGGCCGGCAAGAAGATCTGGGTACGCTTCGTGCTGGTGCCCGGCCTGACCGACTCCGAGGAGAACGTGGAGAACGTAGCCAGGATCTGCGACACCTTCGGCGAGGCCATCGAACATATCGACGTGCTCGGATTCCACCAGCTCGGCCGGCCCAAGTGGCATGAGCTGCGCATCCCGTACCCGCTGGAGGACGCCAAGGGCCCCTCGGCCAAGCTCAAGACGCGGGTCAAGGAGCAGTTCGAGTCCCACGGCTTCGTGGTGTACTGACCGAATCCAGCGAACCGCCGGCATCCGTGCGCGTGGTGATACCACGAATCCGGCGATGAGCCCGTAGCCTTGAATCATGGCGGACATTTATGCATTCCCGGCGTCGCCGTCCGAGGACGGACGTGGGGGAGTGCCGCGCCCCGAAGGCGTGCCCGACGTGGTGTGGCACGCCGTCCAGACCGTGCGTGCGATGCCCCATATGGCGGGCATGCGGTATCGGGAGATTCCGGTGCCGTCCACGTTGGCCGACTTCGGTATCGGTGTTGAATTGGAATACGGGTCGTCCGACGAACCCCCATCCCGCATGGCGACCGGTTGGATCATGGTGCTGTATGCGGCGCAGGGCCGCCGCGGCTGGACCTCGCAGTGGCGATGCGTGGCGTTCGCCCGGCTGCCGTTGGACGAGAACGAGCGCGACTGCCTGACGCCGTCGATGTATTGGGAGGATATGCTCGACGCGTTGGACGCCGTCGATCCGGAGGGCGTCCGAGGCACGGTGACGGTGACGCGGAACACGTCGTTCGGCGATATGGAAGCCGAGCCACACGCCGGGTGCGAGATGCGCGTATCATGGACGCCGTCGGTGTCGCCGGAAGGCGCGGATGCCGGCGCACAGGTGTCGGTGTGGGCGCAGTTCCTGCGCGCATCGGTGAACGATGGCGAAAGGACCGTGATTGGATAGGGAACCGAGGTTGCAGGCCGAACCGCGAGACGGTGTTCCCGACATCATCGACACCCCGTCCGGATACCGTCGGTACTGTAGCCGGCTGCGTGAGGCCTCGGGGCCGCTGGCGGCCGACGCTGAACGCGCGTCGGGCTTCCGGTACGGGCATGAGGACTGGCTGATCCAGTTCAAGCGCGAGGCAGCCGGCATCGGTCTGCTGGACCCGGTGGCGCTGACGCAGGCGGGGGTCGATTGGAACGAGTTCAACGACGCCGTGGGGGAAGCGACGTGGATCATCCACGATGCCGTCCAGGATCTGCCGGGATTCGCGCAGATCGGTCTGAAGCCGCAGGAGTTGTTTGACACTGAGATCGCCGCGCGCCTGCTGGGACTGCACCGCTTCGGCCTGGCCGCGGTCACCGAGCATTACCTGGGCATCACGCTGGCCAAGGAGCATTCGGCGGCCGACTGGTCGTACCGGCCGCTGCCCCGCGACTGGCGCAATTACGCGGCGTTGGATGTGGAACTGCTCATCGAGCTCGAACGGCTGCTGCTTGAGGACCTGAAACGGCACGGCAAGGACGAATGGGCCCGTCAGGAGTTCGCGTACACGCTCCGTGAGGGGGTGCGGCCGCGTGCCGGGCATCCGGTGCCGTGGATGCGGATCTCGCGCATCACCACGTTGAGCCGCGACCGTCGGGGGTTGGCCGTGGCGAAGGCGTTGTGGGAGGAACGCGACCGTCTGGCGCGGCGGTACGACATCGCGCCGGGTCTGTTGCTGTCCGACGCGGCGATCATCGAGGCGGCGCAGAGGAAACCCCGCAATGCCAGGGAGTTCCGGCTGATCCGTTCCCTGAACGAGCGGGTGCGCATGCATACCGGCGGAGAGCAGGACAAGATGTTCGAACGCTACGCGCCGATCCAGCGGGCCGTCAAGCCGAATGTCTGGAAGACCGTGATCCAGCAGGCGCTGGCGCTGCCCGCCGACCAGTGGCCGTCCATGCCGCCGGCGCCCGCCGACTCTCAGGCCAATGCCCCCCGATCGATGAAGGTCTGGTCCGCCAGGCATCCCGAACGGTATGAGCGGTTGCAGGCCGTACGCCATGTGATCAACCAGATCGCCGAGGACACCAGGACCCCCGCGGAGATGATCGTCAAGCCGCAGATCATCCGCAACCTGTGCTGGACCGATGACCCCGGCGGTCGCGACGTCGCCGAATTCCTGACGCAGCAGGGTGCCCGCCCGTGGCAGGTGTCGCTGATCGCAGCGTCCGTGAGTCGCGCTATCATATAACGGTTGCCTAACGGCAGGAATAACGAATACGAATATTTCACAGGAGCGCAAGCGTGAAAATCAGCGTCAGGAACCTCGAGCCCACCAAGGTGAAGCTCACCATCACCGTCGATCCCGAGGAGTTCAACCCGTATCTGGATGCCGCCCGCAAGGAGATCGCTAAGCAGGTCACCGTGCCCGGCTTCCGTAAGGGCCATGTCCCGGGCAAGATCATCGACCAGCGCATCGGTTTCGCCGCCGTTGCCGGCGAGGCCGTGAACAACGGTGTGCCGGAGCTGTATTCCAAGGCGCTCGAGGAGAAGAAGATCCGTCCGATGTCCCAGCCGGAGATCGACGTGCAGGAAGTCCCCACGTCGGCCAAGGACGAGACCAAGCTCAAGTTCGTCGCCACCGTGGAACGTCGTCCGGACATCGAGCTCCCGGAACTCGACGGCATGGAGATCGAGGTGCCGAAGGCCGAGATCACCGATGAGGACGTGAACCGCCGCCTGGAGAACCTGCGCCAGCGTTTCGGCACCCTGGTGGGTGTGGACCGTCCGGCCGCCAAGGGCGACTACGCGAACATCGACCTCGTGGCCGAAATCGACGGCGAGACCGTCGACTCCCAGGAGGGCGTGAGCTACGAGCTCGGCTCCAACACCATGCTCGACGGCCTGGATGAGGCCCTGGACGGCCTGTCCGCCGGCGAGGAGACCACCTTCGAAGGCACGCTGGAAGCCGGCGAGCACGAGGGCGAGAAGGCCCAGATCAAGGTCAAGGTCAACTCGGTCAAGGCCGAGGAGCTGCCGGAGCTGGACGACGACTTCGCCCAGGAGGCCTCCGAGTTCGACACCCTCGACGAGCTGAAGGCCGATATCCGCAAGGCCTGCGAGCGTGACGCCGAAGGCCGCCAGGCCACCGAGGCCCGCGACGCGTTCATCGCCAAGCTCAAGGAGGGCCTGGAGATCCCGGTGCCGAAGGGCGTCAAGGCCGAGGCCACCGAGCAGCACCTGAAGGGCATGACCCCGGATCCGGAGCAGGCCACCAAGGAGCAGAAGGCCGAGGCCGAGGAGGCCGCCGAGAACGAGCTGCGCGACCAGATGGTACTCGACGCCCTGGCCGAGAAGATGGACGTCAAGGTCTCCCAGATGGATGTGACCAACTTCCTGGCCTCCATCGCCCAGCAGTATGGCATGGATCCGTCGGCGTTCATCAACGCGATCATCCGCAACGGCCAGCTGGGCTCCGCCGTGGAGGAGGTCGGCCGCTCGAAGGGCCTGCTGGCCGGTATGCGTGCCGTGACCTTCAAGTGCGAGGGCGAGGTGCTCGATCTGAGCTCCTTCCTCGGTGACGTGGCTGAGGATGAGGAGGCCGAATCCGTTGAGGCCGCCTCCGCCGCTGCCGCCGTGGCCGACGAGCTCGCCCAGGCCGAGGACGCCGAGTGAGTTGTGACCTTGCCGTGGCAAGGGTCTGAATAACGATGATTGTGGGCTGGAACCGGTTGTGCCGGTTCCAGCCCACAATCATTGATGCGGAGGGAGTGTGCGATGAGTGAACGTCGACGTGCGGTGGCGATGATCGCGGCGGTGCTGGGACTGGGCGTGGTCATCGGCGTTGCGGCCGGTCTGCTGACGTTGATGTTGTACGGCATCGAACATGTGGCGCTGGGCTTCGTGGAGAGTCCCGAACAGCCCGGGCCGTTCGCCACGCCGTCGTGGCGCCGCGCGCTGTCAGTGATTGTCGGCGCGACCCTCGCCGCGGTGATCTGGTGGCTGCTGCGCACCCGCAGCGCCAAGGTGCCCTCGGTGACCAAAGCGGTGGCGGGTGAGCGGATGCCGTGGTGGCAGACCATCGTGCATGTGCTGCTGCAGATCCTGATTGTCGGCTGCGGCATGTCGATCGGCCGCGAGGTGGCGCCGCGCGAGTTCGGCGCGATGGCCGGCCAACGCGCCTCCGGTTGGCTGAAGCTCAACGCCGCCGACACCCGCACGATTGTGGCGGTCGCAGCTGGCGCGGGCCTGGCCGGCGTGTACAACGCGCCGTTGGCCGGTGCGTTCTTCGCCGTGGAGATCCTGCTGGCCGACGTGACGCTTCGGACCGTGGCCTACGCGTTCGCCTGCTCCACCGTGGCGGCATGGGTGGGCACGCTGATCAAGGGCACGCACACGTTCTATGACATGGGCGAGCCCAGCGGGCTGTTCACGCCCGACCTGATGGGGTTCGCACTGGTCGCGGGCCTGGTGTGCGGCGTTGCGGGCGCGGTGTTCCGATTTGGCTCGTCCTGGGCCGAGCGGCACCACGCCACGGGCAACGCGATACTCTGGCAGCTGCCGCTGGCGGGTGTAATAACCGGCGTGGTGGCCATCTGGGTGCCGCAGGTGATGGGCAACGGCCGCGCCACGGCGCAGATAGGATTCGGCGGCGACTGCGATTGGGCGCTGATCGGCGTGCTGCTGGTATCTTGCGCAGTCAAGGGCGTCATGACGCTGCTGACGATCCGCTCGGGCGCCTCCGGAGGCGTGCTGACCCCGGGCATCGCGTTGGGCGCCACGTTGGGCGCGGTGCTGGGGATCCTCTGGATGCAGGGCTTCGGCACCAATTCGATTGGCGTCTACGCGCTGATCGGCGCCTGCGCGCTGCTGTCCGCCTCGCAGCAGGCGCCGTTGATGGCCATGTGCCTGGTCATGGAGCTGACCGATGCGCCGCTGAACCTGTTCGTGCCGGTGTGCCTGGCGGTGGCGGCCAGCACGGTGTGCGCCCAATGGCTCGGCGCGCGGCTCGATCGCGCCGGTGCCGCCGGTCCGAAGCCGGCCGTACATGCCTGATATCGCGTGCCGGTTGCCGGCCGCCGCGGCGGTGCGCTATGCGTTCCGCGCAAAAGCCGCGGGCCGTCGATTCGAGGCGGTAGGCTGAAGAACATCACGACTAATTGTGAAGGAGACATGGTGAGCAATCTGCTTGCAACATCGCCGGTCATGGCCGGCGAGGACGTGCCTGCCGGGCCCGTCGACCCGATCTTCAACCGTCTGCTCAAGGACCGCATCATCTGGATGGGTGAGGAGGTCAAGGACGACATGGCCAACCGCATCTGCGCCCAGATGCTGATGCTGGCCGCCGAGGATCCGAAGAAGGACATCTGGCTGTACATCAACTCGCCGGGCGGCTCGATCACCGCCGGCATGGCCATCTACGACACGATGCAGCTGATCGAACCCGATGTGGCCACCGTGGGTCTGGGCATGTGCGCCTCGATGGGCCAGTTCCTGTTGAGCTCCGGCGCCAAGGGCAAGCGGTATCTGACCTCGCACGCCCGTGTGCTCATGCACCAGCCGTCCGGCGGCATCGGCGGCACCACCACCGACGTGCGCATCAACGCCGAACTGATCATGGATATGAAGCGCACGCTCGCCGAGCTGACCGCGGAACAGACCGGTCACACGGTGGAGGAGATCTACCGCGACAACGAGTACGACCACTGGTTCACCGCGCAGCAGGCGTTGGAATACGGTTTCGTCGACAAGATCGTGACCACGCCGGACACCATCAACGCCGACTGAGGAAGGGAAAAGACGAGCAATGGCAAGTGAAGAAGCGAAGTTCGCGGCCCGCGCCGACCGTCTCGCCGGGGCGAGGGGCGTGGTCGGATTCGTGCCGTCCTCCGTCCGCGACGCGCGTTTCGCGCCGCAGGACCGGTACATCCTGCCGCAGTTCGAGGAGAAGACCCCGTACGGCTACAAGCGTCAGGACCCGTACACCCGCCTGTTCGAGGACCGCATCATCTTCATGGGCGTGCAGGTGGATGACGCCGCCGCCGACGACATCATGGCCCAGCTGCTGGTGCTGGAAAGCCAGGACCCGAACCGTGACGTGATGATGTACATCAACTCGCCGGGCGGTTCGATGACCGCGATGACCGCCATCTATGACACGATGCAGTACATCAAACCGGACGTGCAGACCGTCTGCCTCGGCCAGGCCGCCTCGGCCGCCGCCATCCTGCTGGCCGCCGGTGCCAAGGGCAAGCGCCTGATCCTGCCGAACGCGCGCGTGCTCATCCACCAGCCGGCCATCGACCAGGGCTTCGGCAAGGCCACGGAGATCGAAATCCAAGCCCGCGAGATGTTGCGCATGCGCGAATGGCTGGAGAACACGCTGGCCAAGCACACCGGCCAGGACGTCGAACGCATCCGCAAGGACATCGAGGTCGACACCTTCCTGACCGCCCCCGAGGCCAAGGAATACGGCATTGTGGACGAGGTGCTCGAACACCGTTCGTGAATGTCCGCATGACCTTTACATGAGTGCGCCCCCGCCCGAGGAGCCGGCAGGTATCCTCGGTAGGGGGCGCATCCGTTGTATGGTGCGTCGGAACGGAGGAACTGCATGGGACGCGTGGTGAGCTACAACGAGGATGTGCCGCGCTGCACATTCTGCGGCAAAACCGAGCATCAGGTGCGCAAGCTGGTCACCGGCCCCGGCGCCTCGATCTGCGACGAATGCATCGCGCTGTGCGTGGACATCATCTCCGAGGAGCGGCATCACGACGTCGACGTCAACGCGCTGACGCTGCCGAAGCCGGTGGAGATCAACGCGTACCTGGACCGGTACGTCGTCGGCCAGGAGGACGCCAAGCGGACGCTGTCCGTGGCCGTCTACAACCATTACAAGCGCGTCAATATGGAGCTGCGCGAGGCCGCCGACGAGCTGGGGGCCGGCAAGGATGGCTCCCCGGTGCGGGCGCGGCGCGCCGCCGACCCGCTGGCGGATGTGCAGGTGGCCAAATCGAACATCCTGCTGATGGGGCCGACCGGCGTGGGCAAGACCTACCTGGCGCAGACGCTGGCCCGTGTGATGAACGTGCCGTTCGTCATCACCGACGCGACCACGCTGACCGAGGCCGGTTACGTGGGCGACGACGTGGAGACCGTGCTGCAGCGGCTGCTGCAGGCCGCAGACGGCGACGTGAGCCGCGCACAGCACGGCATCGTGTACATCGACGAGATCGATAAGATCGCCCGCAAATCGGGGGAGAACACGTCCATCACCCGCGACGTGTCCGGCGAGGGCGTGCAGCAGGCGTTGCTGAAGATCCTGGAGGGCACCATCGCCTCCGTGCCGGCGGAGGGCACGCGCAAGCACCGCGAACAGGAGACCATCCAGTTGGATACGCGGGGCATCCTGTTCATCTGCGGCGGCGCGTTCGTCGGCCTGACCGACATCGTGGCGCGGCGTCTGGGCACGCGTGAGAGCGGGTTCGGCGCCTCCTGGCACGAGCATGAGGCCACGCCCGACGAGCTGCTGGGGCAGGTCACGGCCGACGATCTGGCCGAGTTCGGGCTGCTGCCGGAATTCATCGGACGTCTGCCGGTGGTGAGCGTGCTGAAGGACCTGACCGAAACCGATCTGGCCGATGTGCTGACGCAACCCGCCAATGCTTTGACCAAACAGTACCGCAAGCTGTTCGCCGTGGACGGCGTGAAGCTGGTGTTCACCCGGAAGGCCGTCGAACAGATCGCGGCGACGGCGATTCAGCGGGGAACCGGCGCGCGCGGGCTGCGCTCGATCATCGAGAGGACCTTGGAGCATACGATGTTCCTGCTGCCGAGCATGGAGGATGTGACCCAGGTGGTGGTGGACGCGGCATCGGTGCGCGGCGAGAGCGAACCGAAGCTGGTGCGCGCCGCCACGCAGGAGATCCCGAAGCGGCGGGCGGCGTGACGACACGCCGATTTGCATATCGGAGTACATGGGTGTAACTTATTTCGAGTTGCCGCAAAGACAACATGCGCGAGTAGCCCAGCGGATTA
>NZ_DGVO01000015.1:0-11976 GCF_002394995.1 Bifidobacterium sp. UBA4282 | reverse complement strand
GGGATGCCGATGATGGTGATGCACAGCACCAGCCCGACCAGCGCCCAGCCGATCGCAATGAACAGGCCGCCCAGCAGGATCCACAGGATGTTGCCTAAGAGTCTCATGTCTTAAGCATACGCACCGGGCACTGCACTTCGCCATCAGGGGATACCCTGAACCGGTCAGGGCATCTGAAGCGCCATCAAGGCGAACAGATAGAGCACGGCCACGGTGATGAACAGCAGATCGCGCCGGCGTACGCGCATCCGCCGCCAGTGCGTGCGATGCGCACCCTCCTCATAGCAGCGCGCGTCCAAGGCGAGCGCCAGATTGTCCGCATGGCGCAGTGTGCCGGCGAATACCGGCACCACAATCGCCGTCAGCGCACGCAGGCGTTTGGCCGGGGAGCCGGTTTCGATGTCGCCGCCGCGCGCCGACTGCGCGTCGATGACCGCGTGCGCCTCGCGTGCCAATGTGGGCAGGAACCGCAACGCCAGGCTCAACACCAGGGCGATTTCCTGGGTATGCACGCCGAACCGCCGCAACGGTGAGAGTAGCGACCCGACGGCATCGGTGAGTGCGGTGGGCGTGGTGGTCGCCATCATGACCGCGCCCAGAACAATGACAAGCGCGAATCGCAGCGTGTACAACGCCGCGGTCTGTACGCCGCCCGTCGTGATGGTCAGCGGTCCCCATGCGGCCAGCACGTCGCCGCCGCGCGCGAAGAAGAGGTTGAGCAGTCCCATCACCACCAGCATGCCCAGGATCAACCGCACCGCGGCGAGCAGCCGCAACGGGTTCAGCCTGCCGACGGCGATGATCCCCGCGGTCAGCGCGGCCGCCAACCCCAGCTGCCACGCGTTCGAGATGGCGAACGCCGTGAACATCAGCACCAGGAACGTCACCATCTTGACCCGTGGGTCCAGGGAGTCCAACGGGCCGGCGGCGTTCACGGTATCGTTCGTTGTAGTGTCGCTGTCGCTGTCGCCGGCGTTAGAATCTCCACCGTTGCCGACGGCATCGTGGCGACACCGGACGGATTGCGGCGCATCCGCATTGCGGCGGCGAGCATCGGTCCGGTCGTGCCGTGCATGCGGCGGCTGCCCCATGGTGATGATCCGGGCGCCCATCGCCGCGGCTTCGGCGGCGGAATGCGTGATGACCAGCACGGTGACGCCTTGGGCACGCAGCGTGCGGACGAGATCATGGATCCGTGCGCTGGCCCGGGCATCCAACCCCGCGGTCGGCTCGTCCATGATGAGCACATCCGGCCGGCAGGCGAGGACGCCGGCGATGGCCGCCAGCCGTTGTTGGCCGCCGGACAGGGCGAAGGGGGAACGGTCGGCGAGATGGCCGATCCGCAGCAGCTGCAACGCCCACTCGACGTGCTCGCGCACCGCGGCCTCGGGCAGCCCCTGATTGCGCGGCCCGTAGGCCACGTCCTGCGCCACCGTGTCGGCGAACAGCTGCCGTTCCGGATGCTGCATCACATAGCCGACGTGCCGGCGTAGCGCCCGCCGCTGCGTGCGGGAGGCCGTACGCGGTTTCCGCACATGACCGGTTCCGGCTGTACCTGATCGGCGCTCTCGTGCGGTGGTGCGTCGGCCGCCGCGGGCGAGCGCGACCGGGACCCCCGCCACGGTGATCGATCCGTCGTCCGGCCGTTCCAGTGCGCACAGCAGGCGCGCCAGCGTGGTCTTGCCCGCGCCGTTGTGCCCCATCAGCGCCACGGTCTCGCCGCGTGCGATGTTCAGCGACAGGTCGTCGATCACCGGCGACGTCTGGCCCGGGTACGTGAAGAAGACATGCTCGACGGCGATGATCGGTTCGGCATCAGGCCGCGGTTCGTCGCCGCCGTCGGCGGGCGGGTGCGGTTGGTCGGCTGAAGCGGCACGGGCGGCGTCGTCCCGACGCGGGCGCCCCTCCGATACGATCCGCCCGGATTCCATGCGGATGACGCGATCCGCCCGCAGCGTTTCGTCGGCATGGTGGGTGATATGCACGATGGTCACGCCGCGCGCCTGCAGGCTGTCGAGAACCGCCATGACCTCGGCCCGGGCGGCCCCGTCCAGCATGGCGGTCGGCTCGTCGAACACGACCATCGCCGGCTGCATCGCCATCGTGCCCGCAATGGCGATGCGCTGCTGCTGACCGCCGCTCATCACCGTCGGATCCGCGGCTCGCGACTCGGTCATGTCGACCGCTTGCAAGGCCTCGGCGATGCGCCTGCCGATGTCGTCATGCGCGATGCCGAGGTTCTCCGGTCCGAACGCCACATCGTCCTCGACCACCGTGGTGACGAGCTGGTCCTCGGGATTCTGGAACACCGCGCCGATGCCGCGGCGCGCCCGGCGGTAGGCATCCGGATCCGGGCCGGTATCGCCGTCGAACACCCGTTCGCCCAGCACCGTGACGGTGCCCGCGTCCGGGGCCGCAAGCCCGGCGACGATCCTTGACAGCGTGGACTTCCCCGAACCGTTCGGGCCGACGATGCACACGCGCTCGCCGGCCCGAACGCTCAGATCCACGCCGTCCAACGCCCAGGTCGCCCCGTTGTCGTAGCTGAATCGGACGCCGCGCAACGCCACGGCGACGTCGTCGGTCGGCTGCGCGGTCATCGGTTGAGCAGGTTCGAGATCGGCTTGTAGATCAGGAACGTCACCACGCCGTGCACCGTCAGTTTGGCCAGGTTGAACGGCAATAGCGCCGGCACGATCATGGCTGCCACCTGTTCGACCGTCATATCCGCATAGATCGGCGTGACCAGCAGATTGCCGATGATCGCCACCACCAGCGCCACCACGGCGCCCGTGATGATGCCGATCAACGCGCCACGGCGTGTGCGCGCCCGGCGGTAGATCAGCGCGGCGGGTACGCTCATCGCCAGCGCCACGGCGATCGCCATCAGCGAACCCCACGGATCGGCGAACACATGCGGCACGAAGCCGAGCACGCTCACCAGCACCGCCGCAGCCGGACCGTACGCGAAACCGGCCACCAGGCACACGATGCCGGACGGGTCGTACTTCAGCCACGGCACGCCCGGAATCAGTGGGAACTCGATGAAACTGACCGCCATCGACAACGCGACGAACAGTGCGTACACGGCGATGCGGCGCGTGGACCAGCGTCCCGAATCGGCCACGCCGGTGGCATGCGCCGAAGCGGACGACGCGGACGAGACGGATGTGGAATGGGTATCGGTATGCGAAGACACGCTCATGCGAGCACCTCGTTTCTTCCATCCGGACTGTAACCGTTGGCTCCGGAATCGCACCGGATCAGCCGCATCCGCGGGTCGCGGGCTCCGGCGGCCACCGTTATGAACCCCGGTTGCGCCGTTACCGCCAGTAAGGAATTGCACCTTCCCTGAAACTTGCGTTTCCATTCGTACAGCCACCGCGGGACGAACGGCGACGGTGCGGCCGCATACCGGACGATGCGCGCGACGGTTGCCCGGTGGCGACGGTGGGTGCAACAATGGAGGACATGACTGTACGCAAGAAGAACAGCTCGCAGGCGCGACATGCCGAGAAGCCGGGGATCGAGAAGCTGGCGATCGTGGTGGTGACCTACAAGCGGCAGGAGCTGCTGCACACCCTGTTCGAGTCGCTGTTGGACCTGACCCAGGCGCCGTGGCGCATCATCATCGTGGACAACGAGCACAGCGACGAGACGCGCGGCATGGTCGAGGGGTTCGCCGCCGATGTCAAACGCCAGTGGGGCGATACGGTGCCCGACCTGAGCGGCAACGGGGGTCGCGTGGTGTATGCGCCGCAATCCGACAACCTCGGCGGCGCGGGCGGGTTCTCGGCCGGTGTGAGGAAGGCGTACGAGCTGGGAGCCGCCTGGTTCTGGGTGATGGACGACGATGTGGCCGTGCTGCCGGACGGCATCGAGAAGCTGGCGAAATGGACGAAGCGCCACGAGGTCATCCAAGGCAGCCGATACGACTACGACGGCGGTCCGTTCTACTGGCAGTATCAGTTCATCGTGCCGTTGGGCATCCCCAACCCGATCGCCCCGGCCGCGTTCGGCAAGGCCGGGTACCGGGTGATGAACACGCTGTGCTTCGAGGGAGGCCTGTTCAGCAGGCGGATCGTGGAGCGGATCGGCCTGCCTGACCCGCGGTTCTTCATCTACTGGGACGATACGATGTACGGGTATCGGGCCAGCAAGGTCACCAATCCGATCGTCGTGCCGGATGTGGTGCTGCGCCGCACGCGCGAGATCGGCAACTGGGATATTGCCGGCGTGCGCCAGCTGAACTCCACATCGGATATGAACCGGTACCATATCATGCGCAACCGCGGGTATATGGCCCGGTATTTCATGACATACGGCGATTTCCGCCCGTTCCTGTTCGCCGTGGGCACGTTGGCCACGGCCGCCAAGGAGATCATCCGCTTGGTGGCCGTGGACCGGGAGCATCTGCGCACCGGTCTGGTGCAGATCGCCAAGGGCTGGTGGGATTCGCGCAAGCTGCTGCACGATCCCACCTGGCAGCCCATGCCTCCGCTTACCGGTGAATGAACAACCCTCCGTCGCCCCACGCCCAGGTTCCGGAGCCTGCGCCGATCTGGAAATGCAGTTTGGCGATGCCCAGATCGTTGAGCGCCTGACCGCTTTCCACATTCGGGTCGATCATCGCCGCCGCGGTGTCGTCGTCGGGGTTGTATGAGAAGACGATCGGCTGGCGGTTCATCGCGCTCGGCGCCTTCATCGCGGCCTCGACGCCGGCTTTGAACCAATCCGGCGCTGTGGCACGGGCCTCGTCGCTCATCGGCGCGGTGAACTGCTCGTATGTCTTCGACTCGCGGTGCGCATCGCGGATCGCCACCAGCTCGGCATAGCTCTTCGCCATGCGGTCGAGGTGCTGTTCCGGATACCCGATGACCACGCCCAGATACAGCTCCTCACCGGCGGACAGCCGGCAATGGCGGGCCGCTTCGCTGCGATCCCAGCTGCCGCCGACCCAGCAGGTGCCCAAGCCCCGCAACGTGGCCGCCAGCACCACGCGTTCGGTGTAGAATCCGGCGCGCTCGCGGGCCTCGTCGTCGTCCTTCGTGCCGACGACGGCCAGATAGTTCGCGGCGTTGTTCAGGTGTCCGGAGGCGTTGGCGTCGGCGAACACGGCCGGCTGGTCGCGCACCAGCTGGATGTGCGCATCGGCGAGCATGTTGACCGCGTCGATGGTCATGTCGAGCTGACGGGCTGTGTCGTCGTCGATCGGATCGGGGTCGTAGGAGCGGATGGAGGTGCGGATGTTGACCGCGTCGATGAGTTGCGTGTGTTCTGCCATGTCTCCATTATCGCGCGCCTGGACCGATTATGTCATCAGAACGACAATTCGTGCATACGTTTGCATCAATTCGTGTGTTGGCGCGCGTGTCGATGGAGGCGCGCGATAGAATTTCGCGTACAGGGTAACCACCACACCTTATCGAGAGAGGTCAATGATGATTGAAACAGCGCAGGCGTTTGGCGTGGATATCGGCGGCTCCGGAATCAAGGCCGCGCCCGTCAATCTGGAAAAGGGCGAGTTCGCCGAGCCCCGTCTGAAGATCCTCACCCCTGAAGTATCGACCCCGGAGGCCGTGGCGGCCATCGTGCGTCAGCAGCTCGAGCATTTCGAGGTTCCCGAAACCGCTCCGGTCGGCATCGCGTTCCCGGCCCCGATCAAGCCTGGCAGGCCGCTGGACTTCATGGCCAATCTCGACCAGTCCTGGATCGGCGTGGACGTGACCGCCGTCTTCTCCGAGGCCTGCGGACGCCCTGTCGTCGTGGTCAACGACGCCGACGCGGCCGGTCTGGCGGAACAGCAGTACGGTGCCGCGCAGGGCCAGAACGGTCTGGTCATCGCCACCACGCTGGGCACCGGCATCGGCACCGCACTGATCTACAACGGGGTGCTGATCCCGAACAGCGAGCTCGGCCACATCGAACTGCCGAAGGGCAAAGGCGATGCCGAGAAGTACGCCGCCTCCTCGGCGCGTGAGCGCGAGGATCTCGGCTACAAGAAGTGGGCGAAGCGCCTGACCAAGTACTACGGCCTGATGGAGAAGTACTTCAACCCGGATCTGTTCGTGGTCGGCGGCGGCGTCAGCCGTCAGAGCGACAAGTTCCTGCCGTACATCGACATCAAGACCCCGATCGTTCCCGCCAAGCTGCGCAATGAGGCCGGCATCGTCGGCGCCGCGTACTTCGCCAGCACCAAGCAGTAACGTTTCGCACTGAACGTTGATGGTAACGCCGCCCCCTCATCCGGGGCGGCGTCATCATTTGGATGCGGCGGCGTTTGACCCATCTGTCTCAGGATTACGGTGTCGTTGCCGCGTATGGGTCGATTGGGCGTCGATTGCCGGTCGCGGCGTGTACAGTGAAGTCGTGCGTTTCTCATCCCGTGTCGACATCAGCGAACCCAATCCCATCGCCCAGGCCGAGGCTGTGGCGCGCCGCAACGGCATCGCCCTCGGCAAACTGAACGATTCGAATCCCACACGTCACGGTCTGGCCCCGGCGCAGGTGCCGGGAACGTACTCCGCCGACCCGCGTGGCGACCGTACGGCGCGTGAGGCGCTGGCCGCGTTCCTGACCCGGAGGTCGTCGGACGGTCCCCGTGAGACGGACACCCGCCACACGGATAACACCGGTGTCCACTCGGACATTGCGGATGCAGCCGACACCACACACCGGAACGATATCGCCGGTCGCGGCACCCGCCCCGTCGACCCTGACCACGTGTATCTGCTCAGCTCCACATCGCAGGCGTATTCGTGGCTTATCAAGCTGCTGTGCGACGCCGGCGACGCGGTGCTCGCACCGAAACCCGGCTACCCGTTGATCGAATCGATCGCGCGTCTGGAATGCGTGGATACGATCGCATACCAGCTGCAATACGACGGCTCCTGGTTCATCGACACGGCGGAGCTCGAAGCCCTGCTCGACGGCGCGGACGGTGCCCGCATCCGCGCGCTGGTGTTGATCAACCCGAACAATCCGACAGGTTCCTATGTCAAGCCGGCCGAACGTGAGGCCATCGTGGCGATGTGCCGGGCGCATGACGTGGCGCTGATCGCCGACGAGGTGTTCTACGACTACGCGTTGGAGCCGTTCGACGGCAACGCGCGGCTGGCGGGGGAGCCGGGCGCGCTCACCTTCGCGCTCGACGGATTCTCGAAGATGCTGGCGGCCCCGCACGCCAAGGTCGGGTGGATCGAGGTATCTGGCCCGGCGGATGACGTCGCGGAGGCGCTGAAACGGCTGGATGTGATCGCCGACGACTACCTGCCGATGAGCGATATCATCGCCGGGCGGATTCCGGAGCTATTGGAGGCCGCGCCCGTGCAGACCATGCGCGTGCGGGAACGCGTGCTCGGCAATCTGACCACGCTTCGACGCCTGCTGGCCGATGACCCGCTGGGGGTGACCTCGCTGCTGCGACCGGAGGGCGGCTGGAACGTGCTGCTGCGCGTGCCGTCCGTCATCGATGAGAACGAGCTGGTGCTGCGGCTGATCGCCGACCATCGGCTGACCGGCCAGCCGGGATACTTCTTCGACATGACGTCGAACGGATACCTGGCGGTCTCGCTGCTGCCCGAACCCGACGAGTTCGCACGTAACATCCGCGCGGTACTGGATACCGTGGCCGATATGATGGCGTAACCCATCCGACGGCATGGTCTGGCGGGGATACCGGTGCGGTTACCGCTGCGCCTTGGCGGCCTCGAACTTGGTTCGGACCAGATTGTTGTAGAAGGTCACGGCCTGGTCCGGCGCGCCATCGAACACGATGCGATGGTCGTCGAGCACCAGCGTGCGGTCGATGGCGTATTCGGGGTGCGCGATCATCTCGGTGTCATGCGTGGCGAACACGACCTGCTTGTTGTAGCCGAACAGGGCCTTGGCCACATGCGTGGTGCCGATCTCGTCCAATCCCTTGGTCGGCTCGTCGGCCACAATGGCCGCGGGGGAGAAGCTCAGCGCGGAGGCGATGGCCAGCAGATGCCGTTTCTCGGAATCCAGCGCCGAGGCGGGCTGTCGCGAGACTTCCGCCAGACCGAAGTGGGCGAACAGGTTGCCGATGATCGCCTGCCGTTCCGACTCGGGCACCTTGTGCTTCTTCAGCGGCTCGTCGATGGCTTCGGCGATGGTGGCCGCCTTGTAGTAGCTGTTCGGGATCTCCTCGCGCCGCACGCGGCCGATGATGTCCTCGATGCGCTTCAGGTCGCGCTTGACGGCGGGGTTCAGCGATTCCTCGCCGCCCGCGATGCTCACGGTACCGGTGGTGGCGGTCAGTGCGCCGTCAAGCAGTTTGAGCAGCGTGGTCTTGCCGGACCCGTTCAGTCCGATGAGGGCCACGCGTCGTTCGCTGATGGTCAACGAGGTCGGTTCCAGGCCGACATTGCCGTCATCGTACGTGTATCCGGCATCGGCCAGCGTGAACGTGAGCGCACTCGGCGCGGGGGCGGCCGGCTTGCGGCCCTTTAAAGCGTCAAACAATCCCATAGGCGACCATTGTACCGACGTAAGGTTGCGTGAATGTACAGAAGGTCGGCGTCCCCGGACAACCGTCCGGCCTTTGGTTGACGGTTCCCGTCGGAGGCGCGGAAGCGACCGGGGACTTGCATGGGACGGTCTCGCGTGAATGCGCAAGACTAGGCGAAGTAGAAGCCCTTGAAGTCGTATTCGTAGACCCGGTAGATGTAGCTCGTGTTGAGCTTCATGCGGTACTGCGCCAGCGGCTCCCCGGTCGATTCGTCGTACACGCCGAACAGCCCCTGCAGGCCGGAGTCGATGAGTACACGCCCGCCATCGAGCTCCTGCGCCGAGCTGACCAGCGGCGAATACGGCACGTCGAAGGCGTTGACCTCGGTGTAGGTGCCGGCGTTCTCGTCGACCAGATATCGACGGTACTGCGAGTAGGCGCCCTCGGTGGCGATGCTGTACTGGGTCACGATGCCGTCGATCACGGTCCAGTCGAAATCCGGCCGCGTCTGCGCCGAACCGTAGTTGTTGTCGAACATGTACAGATAGTACTGGCCGTCCGGCAGCGCCGGATCGTCCACGTAGGTGATCGAATGCTGGCCGCCGGTGTCGGGGAAATTGCCGACCTTGGTCAGGAAGTCATCCTCCTGCGGCGTGCCCGCCCATACCGAAGGCTCGCCGATCATGTAGTCGAGCGTCGGCGTGCCCTCCAGGTCGTCGATCTTGATGATGGTGGAGGTCTCGCGCGCCGACAGCAGCGCCGAGCCGTCCGGCAGCATCTGGATCGTATTGAAATGGATCCAATCCCACTTGCCGGTCGCCGACAGATCCGACTCGTCGATGCCCGCGTGGTCGGTGGACATCTTGTATTCGGGGAACATGTCGCCCATGTCCAGCAGCGGCGTCACCTTGCCGGTATCCGTGTCCAGCTTGACGATCTGGTCCTGCACGCAGCCGTCGCTGCGGTTGAGCTCGGTGGCCAGCAGCACCAGGTTCTGGTCGGCGTCGAACGCGTAATCGTGATGCAGGATGTACCTGTCTCCCAGATCCAGGATCTTGACGAGCCGCCCGAGCCGGTCCATCGCCGCCATCTTCTCGGTGGACGCGGAGAACCACATCAGGCCGTCGTCGTCGAACAGCAGGCGATGGCTGCGGTAGAACAGGATCGGCACCTCGCCGCGCAGCACGCCGTTGGCGTCGTAGTAGAACATGAAGTCCTGATCGTCGCTGTCGTTGCCCAGGATCGCATACAGGCCGTTGCCCAGATCGGTGCCCTCGGCCGGCTGGACCGGCTGTTTCAGCCGCACCTCCTCGGTGCCGAGCAGGCCCAGCCCCTCGCGTTCGATGACACGTTCGGTGGTGCCGCCCGTCTCGTCGGTGATGGTCAGCGTGATCGTGTTCGTCCGGTCGGGCAGCAGGCCGAGCACCAGGAACTCGTGCTCGGCCGTGGCCCCGTCGACGCCCTCGTAGGCGTCCGCGGAGAAGTCCGGGTAGCCCTCGGCCGTCACCGTGTAGCTGACGGTCGCCGGCTGTTCGGTGGTGAAATAGACGTACAGCGAGCGCGTGTTCGTGGCGTAGGGGTCGTCCTTGATATAGATGTTGTCGATGGTGCGGGACTCCTCGTCACGTTCGGCGATGAGCTGTTCCTGCCGCATCTGCTGGAAATCGGCGGTGTAGACGTTCTCGATCAGCGCGTTGAGCCGCTCGATGCGGGTCTGTCGGACGGTTGCGGTGACGTTGGGCTGCGGCAGCAGGCAGAGCAGGGCGACGACGATGACCGCGATCGCGGCGAGGATCCAGCGCAGCGTACGGGGGTGCAGGCGTGTGGTGAAACGGCTCATCGGATGACTGGCCTTCCGTTCCTAGACATGACGACTGATGTGTTGGATACGTGGCACTGTTATACGCCGATAACCTGACGAATCGCCCGCGATTGTCCAATACGCGGCTGCAAGCGCCGTCAGAACAGCGTGAACCAGGAGCGTGCGGTGTGATACAGTCCGGAGTTCACGCCGATGAGGGCGTCGTCGCGTCCGGGCACGAAGAACCCGAGGAGGGTGACGGCGAGGGTGGCCAGCAGGATGAGCAGGATGAGCAGACGGCGCAGTCGCAGCGCCGGAGCGTGGGAGTCCACGGCGCCGGTGATGGCGAGGAAGGCGGGCAGCGCGGCCAACGCCAGCAGCCAGGCGAAGTCGATCATATACCGCCAACCGAGGCCGCCCTCCCACGCGTCGAACGCCAGCAGCGCCAGCCCCAGCGCCAATCCGCAGGCCAGCAGGCCCCAACAGCCGCTGCCGCGCAGCCGGCGGCGCAGGAACGGCAACGCGAAGGCCAGCATCAGCAGCGGGCAGAGCATGAACAGGCCGCCGATCATCTCCTCCGCATACGCCCAGGACGGCAGCGGCGTGGGCGATAGCGCCAGGAACGGGAACCCTGCCGTGAACCGCAGCGGCAGGAACAGATAGTAGGCCATCAGCAGCGGGAAGGTGTCTGGCGCGGGCGTGAATCGCGTCATATCGGTGACCGTGAACTGGTAGCTGTTGCCGAAATCCAGCGGGGAACCGAACCGGGCGGCGTTATAGGCCAGCAGCGGCAGCACGATGCACACCGCCGGCACCAGCACCGCCATCGGCATGCGCAGCGCCTGCCACACGCCGATCGACCGCTGCCGGATGCGGCCGTACAATGCCTTCAGCTGCGGCCAGAACAGCGGGATCCCCAGCAGCGCCACCAGCGAGAACGCGGGGCGGCACCCCAGGTTCGCGGCGATGCACAGCGCCCCGCCGGCCAGATGCCCCAGCTTCAACGGCGCGGCGTCGGGGCGTGCCGGACGCCGGCGAGGCATCGAGGCCCCCAGCCACAGCCACAGCCCCAGCGCGGACAGCAGCAGCGAGGCGGCGCAGGGAATCGAGTAGAAATTGGTGCGGAACCACAGGTACGGCGCGTTCGACCCCACCAGCACGAACACGATCGCCATCGACGTGGCGGCCAACGAGGTGCGCGGCGCGATACGCCGGATCAGACGGATCGTCAGCAGACAGGCGAACACCAGCACGCCGAGCATCAGCACCAGCTCGGCCGCGCCCGACGGCAGCATCCGCCCCGTGGCCAGCTGATAGGGCACGAACAACAACACCGCCGGCAGTACGCCGAAGTACGAGTACCAGTGCCCGTCGTGATACGCGTAATCCCAGAACAGCTGCACGCCATCGGCCAGCAGCCGGCTGCGCGTGGCCGCATCGTACGGATCCTGCACGGCTTGCAACGCCGGATCCACCGGCAGATCCACCCATACGCGCCCGTGGATCAACGCGTCGGCCACCCGGCCGTACTGTTCGAAGTCATAGGTGTACGCGTTCGGCTTGCTGAAACTGAGCGCGGTCGGATCCGAGGCCAGTTGCGCGGATAGCTGCATGGCCACCGGCACCAGCGTCGCCGCCGCGGCCGCCGCCATCACCGCGGCGAACGCCAACCGCTGCTTGCGGCTCGACGGATCCAACGTGATCC
>NZ_DGVO01000026.1:30064-47016 GCF_002394995.1 Bifidobacterium sp. UBA4282 | reverse complement strand
AGGCGCGCTACCAAACTGCGCTACAGCCCGTTGCGTCGGTTCCGGTCGTCACCGGTCACGACACAATGAATCAGTATATCGCACCCGCAGACCTTGCCGACTGCGCAACACACAACACGGGTGGTAGCCCACTCTGAGAAGCGGACCGCCACCCGTCTGCGACCAAGACGGCATAAGTCCTAAAACTTGCGTTCCACTTCCGGTTTCCGGTCGCTCATCAGCAGCAGGAAGCTGCGCGATTGCGCGGTGATGGCGAATCCGGCCTCGTAGTTGAGTTCCGGCCCGTCGGGGTTGTGCGTGTCGACCACCAGCTTCCACTTCTTGCCGTAGCGTTCGTCCGGCAGCGTGAACTGGATCGGCTCGTAGTGGGCGTTGAAGATCAGGATGAAGTCGTTGTCCACCATCTGGTTACCGTACCAGTCCACCTCCGGGATATCCGAACCATTGAGGTAGATCATCACCGAGAACGCGTGCGTGTTCTGCCAGTCGGCCATATCCATGATCGAACCGGTATGGTCGAACCATTCGGCCTGCGGGATCTTGTCCACCGGGTCGCCCGGCACGCGGCCGGAGAAGAATCGGCGCCGGTGCAGCACCGGATGGTTGAGGCGCAGGTGGATCATCTTGGAGACGAACGCCAGCATCTCCTGCTGCGAATCGTCGAGGTCCCAATTCGTCCACGAGATCTCGTTGTCCTGACAGTACGCGTTGTTGTTGCCGCCCTGCGTGCGCATGACCTCGTCGCCGCCGCAGATCATCGGGATGCCTTGGCTGACGAGCAGCGTGGCGAACATGTTGCGCATCTGCCGCTGGCGCAGTTCGTTGACGTCACGGATGTTGGTCGGCCCTTCCACACCGCAGTTCCAGGAACGGTTGTTGCTTTCGCCGTCGCGGTTGCCTTCGCCGTTCGCCTCGTTGTGCTTGTTGTTGTAGCTGACCAGGTCGTTCATCGTGAAGCCGTCGTGCGCGGTGATGAAGTTCACCGAGGCGACCGGTCGGCGCCCGTTCATCTGGTACAGGTCCGAGCTGCCCATCAGACGGCTGGCGAACTCCGGCAGCGTGGACGGCTGCGAGCGCCAGAAGTCGCGCACGCAGTCGCGGTACCGGCCGTTCCATTCCGACCAGCTGGAGGGGAAGCCGCCGACCTGGTAGCCGCCGGAGCCGATATCCCACGGTTCGGCGATGAGCTTGACCTGGGAGATGACCGGATCCTGTTCGACGATGTCGAAGAAGGCGGAGAGCTTGTCCACGTCATGGAACTGGCGGGCCAGGGTGGCCGCCAGATCGAAGCGGAAGCCGTCGACGTGCATCTCGGTGACCCAGTAGCGCAGGCTGTCGGTGATGACCTGCAGCGCGCGCGGCGAGCGCATCAGCAGGGAGTTGCCGGTGCCGGTGGTGTCGAAGTAGTGCTGCGGGTCGCCGTCGACGAGCCGGTAGTAGGCCTGGTTATCGATGCCCTTGAAGCTCAGCGTGGGGCCGCGGTCGTTGCCTTCGGCGGTGTGGTTGTACACCACGTCGAGGATGACCTCCATGCCGGCGTTATGGTAGGCCTTGACCATCGATTTGAACTCGTTGACCTGTTCGCCGCGCTGTCCGGAGCTGGAGTAGGCGTTGTGCGGGGCGAAGAAGCCGATGGTGTTGTATCCCCAGTAGTTGCTCAGCCCCTTCTCCTGCAGGAAGGTGTCGTTGACGTACTGGTGGATCGGCATCAACTCGATGGTGGTGACGCCCAGCTTCTTCAGGTATTCGATCACCGTCGGGTAGGCCAGACCGGCGTAGGTGCCGCGGATGTCCGGGGGCACGTCCAGGTTGAGATTGGTCATGCCGCGCACATGCGCCTCGTAGATGACCGAATCATGGTAGGGGATGTTCGGATGCCGGTCGGCGCCCCAGTCGAAGTAGGGGTTGACCACCACCGATTTCATCGTGTGCCCGGCCGAGTCCAACGTGTTCATCGCCGAATTGTCGTTCGGGCTTTTGAACCAGTAGGAGAACAGGCTTTCATCGCTGTCGATGTTGCCTTCGATGGCGTAGGCGTAGGGGTCGAGCAGTAGCTTGTTCGGGTTGCAGCGCAGTCCCCGGTTCGGGTCGTAGGGGCCGTAGACACGGTACCCATACCGCTGACCGGGTTGGATGCCCGGCAGATAGTTATGCCAGACATACGAGTTCTGCTCGGTCATCTCGATGCGGGTTTCGCGGTCCTGATCATCGAACAGGCACAGCTCAACCTTGTCGGCGACTTGCGAGTAGATGGAGAAATTCACGCCGGCCCCGTCGTAATGGGCGCCGAGCGGATACATCGAACCTGGTCTGATCTGCATAGTTCCAGTATCGCATGTGATATCCGTCACGACACGGTGTTCTGTCTAACCGGTTCGATATCCGCACGAACGGGGGTCGTTCGGATCACGCGATTGTCCGTATCGATCACGCCGTTCGTCGGGACAGGCGGCGGATCGCCTCGTGCTGGATGGCGATCATCGAGTTGGATGAGGTGACCCCGGCATGGATCAGCTCGTCCCAGGTCACCCAGGCGGACCATACGTGTTCGTCGGCGTCCAGGTGACGTGGCACGGTGTGCCAGTGGTCCAGATGCAGCACCATGATGTGCGCCAGCTCGTCGGACATGCCCTCCGAGGAATAGAAGGCACCAGCATGGTCCACGTGCACGGCGTCGGCATCATCCGGAACCACGCCGGTCTCCTCGCGCAGTTCGCGCAGGGCGGCGGTCATCACCTCCTCGCCGGCGTCCATCAGACCGGCCGGCAAGCCGTACGCGAACAGGTCGGAACCCGCCCGGTACTCGCGTTCCATCAGGTACCGGTCGTTCGCCGTGTCGTGCACGAGCATGACCACGCACGGCGCGTGGCGCATGACCTGGCGTCGGACCACGATGTCGCCGCCGTCCCGGGCGTGCAGGGCCAGACGCATGTCCTCCACCGAGAACACCGCACCCTGGTACACCATGTCGCGTTCCAGCACGGTGACCGGCCGGCTCATGTCGATGATGTCGCCGTTCTGCTCCATGTCACACCCCCGCACCGTTCACCTGATCGACAACGTCCACGGATCCGTGTTCATCCGGTTCCAGTACACCTGCGGCCGCTCCCCCGTGGCCCGCTCCACGGCCTGCGGCACATCCTCCAGCGCGTAGTGGAACCACAGCGATTCGATGGCGCTGTGGGGCGTGTTGATCAGCAGCGGTCGGATGGCCGCATCCCCGCTGCCCAGTCCGATGCCGCGGCCACGCATCGCGGCCTCGTAGCGTGCCTGTTCGATGGCGTCCGTGGCCGGGTGATGCCGCAGGTCGCTGGTCACATACACGTCGACGCCGGCGGCGCGCACCTCGTCGAACAGCGAATCCCCCGACCCCGGCAGCACCGCCACGGTGCGCACCGTCGCATCCAGCGGCCCGCACACCTGCACGCCCAGTTCGGTATGCGGCAGCACATCCGCCACGCGTCGGGCGAACGCCTCCAACGTCATCGGCTCCGGCAGGGATCCGACGCGTCCCAATCCCACCGGATGCGCGGCCGTCGGGTCGTCGATGGGCACCAGCGGCCGCTGGTCGACGAGTCCGAACAGATCGGCGGCAGCCATGCCGGTGCCGCGGTATGCGGCGTCGGCGTTGGTATGGCCCACCCACAGCGCGCACCCCGCCTGGCTGAGCCTGCGGACGATGTCGCCGTGCACGCCCAGACCCGACACCTCATGCACCGAGCGGAACAGCAGCGGATGATGACAGACCAGCAGGTCGGTTTCCCGTTCGACGGCCTGACGCACGACCTCCATGGTGGGATCCGCCGCGAACTCGATGCGCCGCACCGGGGCGGACAGGTCCCCCACGATCAATCCGGGATGGTCCCACGATTCGGCATATCGCAGCGGATACAACGTCTCCAGAACATCCACCACCTGCTTGAGCACCGGCATAGTGCTGACTCCTTCCGTTCCCTTGACGTCCGTCAGTGCGCGGCCAGCTGCCAATCGGCGCCCAGGCCGGTCGACACGTCCAGCGGCACCGCAATCTCGACGGCGTGTTCCATGGCGTCCTTGACCAATGAGGTGACCTGTTCGCTCTCGCCGGGAGCGACCTCCACCACGAGTTCGTCATGGATCTGCATGATGATGCGGCTGTGCACGCCGGCGTCCTGCAGCGCCTGCTCGGCACGGATCATGGCGATCTTCATGATGTCCGCCGCCGAGCCCTGGATGGGCGCGTTCAGCGCGGCGCGTTCGGCGGCGTCGCGCGCGGCGCGGTTGGAGGATTTCAGGGCCGGGAAATACCGGCGCCGGCCGAACATCGTTTCGGTGTATCCATTGACCCGAGCCCCGGACACCAATGACTCAAGATAGTCGTGGACCTTGCCGAACGTAGCGAAGTACTGGTCCTTCAGCACGTCAGCGGCGGCCGGGGAGATCTTGAGCTGCTGGGCCAGGCCGTAGGTGCTCAGCCCGTAGGCCAGGCCGTAGCTCATCGCCTTGACGTGGCTGCGCTGGTCCGGGGTGATCTGGTCAATCGGGATCCGGTAGACCAGGCTGGCCACGTACTTGTGGAAGTCGGTGCCGGACCGGAACGCCTCGATCAGGGCCTCGTCGCCGGACAGGTGCGCCATGATGCGCAGCTCGACCTGGGAATAGTCAGCGCTGAGCAGCGCCTCATACCCTTCGCCGGGAACGAAGGCGGAACGGATCTCACGTCCGGCGGCGTTCCTGTTGGGGATGTTCTGCAGGTTGGGGTCCACGGAACTCAGCCGCCCTGTAGCAGCCACCGTCTGCTCGTAGGTCGTGTGGATGCGGCCGTCCTGCTGGTTGGTGGCCTCGATCAGGGTCTGGACGATCTGCTTGAGCTTGTTCGTCTCCCGGTGGCGCAGCAGCGCGCCGAGGAATCCGTTGGCGCGTTCGTTGTTCACCGATTTGACGTACAGATCCTGCAATGCGGCCGCGCTGGTGGTGTACGACCCCGACTTGGTGCGCTTGGTGGGCTTGAGTCCCATGTCCTCGAAGAGCACCGCCTGCAGCTGCTTCGGGCTTTGCAGGTTGACCCGCGTGCCGGCATGCTCCCAGGCGATCTCCTGCGCCTGCCGCGCCTCCGAAGCGAACTGGTCCCGCATGTCGGTCAGCCGCTGGATGTCCACCTGCGCGCCCGCGGCCTCCATGCGTTGCAATACGCGGGATGTCGGCAATTCGATGGCATGCAGCAGCGAGAACTGCCGGCGTTCGTCGATGCGCGACGCCAACGCGTCCGCCAGGGCGCGGACGATGGCCGCGTGCATGACGGCGCCGTGTTCGCGCGCCTGTTCCTCGGGCTGTTCCGATTCGCCGAAGTCCAGCTGCCCCTGCGTGGCCTCCTGTTCCTGTTCGAAGTGCAGATCCAGGAAATGGCCGGCGGCCTGTTCCAGCGTCTCGGCATGGAAGTCCGGGTGCACCAGATAGCCTGCCAGCTTGGTGTCGAACAACGGGGTCTCTACGGCGATTCCCGCCGCCGAGAGCATGTGCAGGTGCTCCTTGAACCCGTGCAGGACCATGGTGTCATGATGCCGTTCGATCAGGTCGCGGACCGCCTCCGCAGTCCGGGGATCCATTGGCGCCTCGATGACCGCGGCCTGGCCGCCGCCAAGCATGACCAACGCGGTCAGCGCCACATCGCCCGGCTTGGACCGTCCCTCCGCATGCAGCACCCACGAACGGCCGATATCGTCGCGGATGCCGCGGTCAGGCTCGGCGTCGGCGACGTCCGTCGGCGCTTCGGGCGCCGGCAGATTCCGCTCGCCCCATTCAAGCAGCTGTTCGGCGTCGTCGATCAGGGTGACGTCGGGCATGTCCAGTCCGGCGGATGCCGTTTCGTCAGACGACGGGGCGTCACCGTTCAGCTGCGGACGCTCCCCGCCGTTGAATGTCTTCAGGACACGGCTTTTGGTACGCACGCCGAACTCCAGGCGGGTGAACAGCGCGCTGACCTCGTCAACATCCAGCGTGCCGAAGGTCAGGTCGTCCACGGTGATGCCCAGATCGACGTCGCGGACCAATGCGTTGACCTTGCGGTTGAGCTTGACCTGTTCGAGGTTCTCGCGCAGCGCCTCGCCCTTCTTGCCGCCGATCTCGTCGGCGTGTTCGATGATCTGGTCGAGCCCGCCGAACTGGTTGATCCATTTGGCGGCGAATCCGTCACCCACACCAGGCACGCCGGGGATGTTGTCCGCGGTCTCGCCGCGCAATGCGGCCAGATCGGGGTATTGCGCAGGCGTCACACGATACTTCTCCTCGACAGCCTGCGGTGTCATGTGCTTGAGGTCCTTGAAGTGGTGGCCGGGGTACAGCACGGTGATGTGCTCGTCGACCAGTTGGAAGGCGTCACGGTCGCCGGAGAGCACCAGCGTGCGGTATCCGGCGCGCTCCCCCATGGTGGCCAAGGTGCCGATGACGTCATCGCCCTCGTAGCCGGGTTTCTCGATGTAGGTGACGCCCAGGGCCTTGAGCATCTGCTGGATCAGCGGCAACTGGCTGAGCAGTTCCTCGGGCGCGGCCTCGCGCGTCCCCTTGTACTGCGGCAGCAGGTCGTTGCGGAACGTGCCGCCCTTGACGTCGAACGCCACGGCGAGGTGGTCGGGCCTCTCCGATTCGATGACCTGCGAGAGCATGGTGGCGAAGCCCCAGACCGCGTTCGTCGGCTGTCCGGCGGACGTGCTGAAGTTCTCGACAGGTAAGGCAAAAAAAGCGCGGAACGCCAGGGAATGGCCGTCTACGACCAGCAGCGTTCCGCGATAGGTACGTTCATCCATCGGTTCGCAATCAGCGCTCATCACCGAGTTCCGGCTTGGCATCGCCGTACTTGGCGATGATGGCCAGGGCCAGGCGCTTCTTCGGGATGCGCTGATCCATGGAGGTCTTCTGGATCCAGCGGAAGGCGCCCTGCTCGGAGAAGTCGGCCTTGTCCATCAGCAGGCCCTTGGCGC
The DNA here is from genome assembly GCF_002394995.1 of Bifidobacterium sp. UBA4282. NCBI lineage: Bacteria > Bacillati > Actinomycetota > Actinomycetes > Bifidobacteriales > Bifidobacteriaceae > Bifidobacterium > Bifidobacterium sp. UBA4282. The sequence continues at coordinate 40,060 of NZ_DGVO01000026.1, read as the reverse complement.
GGTCGACCAGCTTGCGCTCCTCCAGGGTCTCCTCGGTCTTCTTGAGCTTCTCCTCGGCCTTCCTCAGCTGTTCCTCGGTCTCGCGCAGCTTGTTCTCGCTGCGTTCCACGTTATCCAGCAGGTCGTTGATCTCGGCGAAACGACCCATGGCCACTTCCAGCGCCGGCATCAGCTTGGATTCCTCATAGGGCTTGGTCACATACGCCATGGCGCCGGCGCCGGTGGCCTTCTTGACCAGATCGGACTGGGAGAACGCGGTGAGCATAACCACAGGAGCGATGTTCTCGTCGCAGATGATGCCGGCGGCGGCGATGCCGTCCATACGCGGCATCTTGACGTCCATGCACACCACATCGGGGCGGTACTTGCGGGTGAGCTCAACCGCCTCCTCGCCGTTGGCGGCCTCACCGACCACCTCATAGCCATTATCCTCAAGCATGGCCACCAGATCCATGCGATTGACGGACTCGTCCTCCGCCACCACAACGGTGCGCTTACGGGGGGCCTCATTCTCCCGGGACTTGGCTACAGCTTCAATATCCCCCTCGGCCGCGGCCTTGATCTCCTCGTCGGTGAGCACGACCCCGTTCATCTCATCCTCGGATTCCGTGGTCTTCTTCCTTGCAGCCATGCCGACCTCTTTCCATTCGATATCGTCGGGGTCGGGCGAAGATACCCGACCTCGGGTATTTCATACAGCGAAGCAATACCGTGCCCCCGGTGGGACTCGAACCCACACTGCGCAGATTTTGAGGCTGCTTCCTCTACCAATTGGGATACAGGGGCATATATCAACCTACGGAAATATACCACATCGGCCCGATATTGCCAACCGGCGCGCCGACGTGTCCTCCCGATACGGCAACCCGTACAATGATCGGGGCCTCCATGGCGGAGGCCCCGATCGTTTGGAGGGATGTCAACGCCGTCTATGCGGCGTCACGCTCACTCGTTGGCACCGACGGTGTGCACGTAGATGGTGTCGGTGCTGCCGGCCTTGTGCTCGCCCTGCGCGGAGCTCAGGACCACGATCTTGTCGCCATCGGCCACCTTGCCGGCACCCTTGAGCACCGAATCGGTGAAGACCATGAGTTCCTTGCGGGACTTGTCGTGGTAGTCCTCGTCGAGCAGGAACGCCTCGGTGCCCCAGCTCAGAGCCAGCCAGTGGTAGGTGTGCTCGTTGTTGGTCAGGCCGTAGATCGGGGTGGCCGGGCGCTCGCGGGAGACGCGGTGTACGGTGGAACCGGTCTGCGTGTAGGCCACAATGGCCTTGGCGTTGAGCTTGTCGGCCAGATCCACCGCGGCGGACGACACGGCACCGGTGGAGGACATGTCGAGGTTCTTCAGCTGCGGGATGCGGTCGTAGCCGTGCTCGGTGGCATAGCCGGAGATGCGGCTCATCGTGTCCACGGTGACGGCCGGGTACTTGCCGACGGCGGTCTCGTTGGAGGTCATCGTGGCGTCGGCGCCATCCAGGATGGCGTTGGCGCAGTCGGAGGCCTCGGCGCGGGTCGGGACCGGGGAGTTGACCATGGAACCCAGCACCTCGGTGGCGACGATCACCGGCTTGGCGTACTGGCGGGCCAGCTCGATGCAGCGCTTGGTGGCCAGCGGGACCTCCTCGAGCGGGCACTCGACGGCCATATCGCCACGGGCGACCATGATGCCGTCGAAGGCCTTGACGATATCCTCAAGGTTCTCCAGGGCCTGCGGCTTCTCGATCTTGGCCACAACCGGGATGCGGCGGCCTTCCTCGTCCATGATCTCATGGGCGCGATCGATGTCGGAGGCGAAGCGGACGAAGGACATGGCGATGATGTCGGCGCCGGTCTGGATGGCCCAGCGCAGATCCTCCTCGTCCTTCTCGGTCAGTGCGGGCAGGGACACGGCCACGCCCGGCAGGTTGATGCCCTTGTGCGAGGAGACGGGGCCGGCCACGATGACCTTGGTGTGCACGTTGTTGCCCTCGACCTTGGTGACTTCCAGACGGACCTTGCCGTCGTCGATCAGGATCGGGTCGCCGGCGTGGCAATCACCCGGCAGGCCCTTGAACGTGGTGGAGGTGATGTGCTCGTCACCCTCGATGTCGTCGGTGGTGATGATGAACTCCTGGCCCTCGGTCAGCTGGACCTTGTCCTCGCCCTCGGCGTTCTTCTTGAACCAGCCGCAACGAATCTTCGGGCCCTGCAGGTCGACCAGAACCGCCACGTTGCGGCCCGCGGTCTTGGAAGCCTCACGCACGTTGTTGTACACGCGCAGGTGATCCTCAGGGGTGCCGTGGGAGCGGTTCAGACGGGCGACGTCCATACCCGCTTCGACGAGCTTGGTGAGGTTCTCGAGCGATTCGGTGGCGGGACCGATGGTATCTACGATCTTGGCTTTACGCATATGGCTGCCTATCCTTCTTGACGTGTGGGGGTCTAACGACCCAGTTGCCACACGACAGTTTACTAGGAAAACCTGAACGGAGCCACTTTTCCGCACGGTGTGTTTGTTAGCGCTCACATTCCGGTGGGCGCAATCGCGGATACATCCTGCCCGCGGGGTACGCCACCCGCGGGCAAGGCATCCGGGATCGGCCCCACCGGAACGTCAGCGCTTGGCCTCGGTGATCTGCCTCAGTTCCTTCTTCAGGTCACGGATCTCGTCGCGAAGCCGGGCCGCCAGCTCGAACTGGAGCTGTTCGGCCGCCGTATGCATCTGCTCGCTCAGCTGGCGGATCAGGTCGGCCAGATCCTGGGCCGGCAGCCCCGCCTTGAGCAGCTCCTCATGGCGGCGTTGCGCCTCCTGCCGGTCGGCCGCGGGCGGCACGCCCAGATGGCTGTTCCCCGCCTTGCCGGCGTTGCGGTACCCGCCGGCCAACAGCGTCTGCGTGTCGACGTCCTCCTTGGCCAGCATGTCGTTGACGTCGCTGATCTTCTTGATCAGCGGCTTGGGGTCGATGCCGTGCTCCTTGTTATAGGCGATCTGCCGGTCACGGCGGCGGTTGGTCTCGTCGATGGCCTTGTGCATGGCCTCGGTGATCTCGTCGGCGTACATGATCACCGTGCCGGACACGTTGCGCGCCGCGCGGCCGATCGTCTGAATCAGCGAACGGTACGAACGCAGGAACCCTTCCTTGTCGGCGTCGAGGATCGCCACCAGCGAGACCTCCGGCAGATCCAGGCCCTCCCGCAGCAGGTTGATGCCGACGATGACGTCGATCTTGCCCTCGCGCAGTTCGCGCAGCAGTTCGACACGCCGCAGCGTGTCGACGTCGGAGTGCAGGTACTCCACCTTGATGCCGCGCTCGAGCAGATAATCGGTCAGGTCCTCGGCCATCTTCTTGGTCAGCGTGGTCACCAGCGTGCGTTCGCCGCGCGCCACGCGATCCTTGATCTCGGCCAGCAGGTCGTCGATCTGCCCTTCCACCGGCCGCACCTCGATCTTGGGATCGACCAGGCCGGTCGGGCGGATGATCTGTTCGACCACGCCGTCGGACAACCCCAGCTCGTAATCGCCCGGCGTGGCGGACAGGTACACGGTCTGGCCGACGCGGTCCAGGAACTCCGGCCACTTGAGCGGCCTGTTGTCCATGGCGCTGGGCAGACGGAACCCGTGTTCGACCAGCGTGCGCTTGCGGCTGGCGTGACCCTCGTACATCGCGCCGATCTGCGGCACCGTGACATGCGATTCGTCGATGACCAGCAGGAAATCGTCCGGGAAGAAATCCAGCAGGGTGTGCGGCGGGGTGCCCGGGGCACGTCCGTCGAAATGACGCGAGTAGTTCTCCACGCCCGAACAGCTACCGACCTGGGCGAGCATCTCCAGGTCGTAGTTCGTGCGCATCGTCAGGCGCTGCGCCTCCAGCTCCTTGTTCTGCTTGCGCAGCTCGGCCACGCGCTCGTCCAGCTCCTCGCGTATGGTCCGCAGCGCGCGCTCCATACGTTCGGGACCGGCCACATAGTGCGAGGCCGGGAAGATATGCGTCTCGGCCACGTGGTCGATGACGTCGCCGGTCAGCGGATGCAGCGTGGAGATGCGGTCGATCTCGTCGCCGAAGAANNGTTCACGCCCACGAGCACGTCGAAGAGCCCGTTCTTGAAGTCCTCGATGATCTCCACGCGCTCGGAGGTATCCACGTCGGAGTGGATGTAGCGCACGCGGATGCCGATGCGGCGCAGGTATTCGTCCAGCTCCTCGGCCATCCGCTTGGTCAGCGTGGTCACGAGCGTGCGCTCGTCGGCCTCCGCCCGCTTGCGGATCTCCTCCACGAGGTCGTCCACCTGGTTCTTGGTGGGACGCACCTCGACGGGCGGATCCAGCAGGCCGGTCGGCCGGACCACCTGCTCCACCACCAGGCCCTCGGACTTCTCCAGCTCATAGTCGGCCGGGGTGGCGCTCACATAGACTTTCTGGCCCGTCAGGGCCTCGAATTCCTCGAACTTGAGGGGCCGGTTGTCGGCCGCCGCCGGGAGGCGGAAGCCGTATTCGATCAGCACGGACTTGCGGCTGTGGTCGCCGCCGTACATGGCATGCACCTGCGGGAGCGTGACATGGCTCTCGTCCACGAAGGTGATGAAGTCCCTGGGGAAATAGTCGATCAGGCAGAAGGGGCGCTGCCCCTCCTTGCGGCCGTCGAAGTAGCGGGAGTAGTTCTCGATGCCCGGGCAGTAGCCCATCTCCTTGATCATCTCCAGGTCATACTCGACGCGCTGCTTGAGCCGCTTGGCCTCCAGGCCCTTGTCCACGCTCTCGAAATACTCCATCTGCCGGACCAGGTCGTCCTGGATGTGGGACACGGCGGCGATGCTCCGCTCCTTGGTGGTCACAAAGTTGCCGGCCGGGTAGATGTTGATCTGCTCGATGTCCTCGCGCTTGGCCCCGGTCACGGGATCGATGAGGCTCAGGGCCTCCACCTCGTCGCCGAAGAACTCGATGCGCACGGCCAGCTCCTCGTACACCGGGATGATCTCCACCGTGTCGCCGCGCACGCGGAACGTGCCGCGGGTGAACGCGATGTCGTTGCGTTTGTACTGCATATCCACGAACTTGCGCAGCAGCTGGTCGCGGTCGATCTGCTGCCCCTCCTTGAGGAACAGCATGCGCCCGGCGTATTCCTCGGGCGTGCCCAGGCCGTAGATGCAAGAGACCGTGGCCACCACCACGCAGTCGCGCCGGGTCAGCAGGTTGGCGGTGGCGGCGTGACGCAGACGCTCCACGTCGTCGTTGATGTTCGAATCCTTCTCGATATAGGTGTCGGTTTGCGGGATGTACGCCTCGGGCTGGTAGTAGTCGTAGTAGGAGACGAAGTAGCTGACCGCGTTGTCCGGCATCAGCTCGCGGAATTCGGCGCACAGCTGCGCGGCCAGCGTCTTGTTCGGCTCGATGATCAGCGTGGGACGCTGCAGACGCTCGATCAACCAGGCCGTGGTGGCCGTCTTGCCGGTGCCGGTGGCGCCCATGAGCACCACATCGTTCTCGCCGTTCTCGATGCGCGTGGCCAGTTCCTCGATGGCCTGCGGCTGGTCGCCCGACGGCTTATACGGCGACTTGACGACGAACGGCTTGTCGATACGTTCGATATTGAACCCCATATCAGGCCTCCTGTTCCACCGCGCGACGGGACGTGTTCCCGCATTCGGACCGCCATTGTTCCACCAGCATATCAACAGCATCGAACATCTGTTCGAATGACTGCTCGGAGTCGATGACGGCGTCGGCGATCGCCTCACGTTGCGCACGGCTCGACTGGTGGCGGATCCGGTCCTCGGCCTGCCGGCGCGTCATGCCGCGGGCCGTCATCATTCGGTCGATGCGCGTGCGCTCGGACGCCTCCACCGTCACGATGTGGTCGAACCGGAACGGCATCGTGTCGATGACCTCGGCCAGCAGCGGCACATCATGCACCACCAGCGCTACATCCGACGCACCGGCGTCACCACTCTCCCCCGCCGACAGTTGCCGTTCGAGGCGGGCGGCCTCCTCGTAGATCAGCGGATGCTCGATGGCGTCGAGACGTTCCCTAGCCCCGGGGGCCACATTCGCGCCGAACACATGCTCGGCCAGCCACGCCCGGTCAAGGGCGCCGTCCCGCCCCAGGGCCCGGACGCCGAACTCCTCGACGATTCGCCTCAGGCCCGCGCTGCCGGGGGCCACCACCACCCGCGCCAGCTCGTCGTAGTCGATCACCGGCACGCCCAGCGCACGCATCCTTGCGGCCACCGTGCTCTTGCCCGCCGCTATGCCTCCGGTCAGCCCCACGCGGATCAACCGTTCGTTCATCGTTCTCACCATGTACGCCATTGTGCCACGCCCGCCGCGGATGCGGACGGCAACGGAGCCGCGCACCCATGTGATATGCGGATAGCAGAACGGCCCCCGCCGTGGCGGGGGCCGTTCACCGGACTATCGGTTCCTCAGCGGATGAAAGCCCGATCAGTTGTTCTTGCCGAGCAGCTGGTCGCGCAGGGCGGCGAGCTGATCGGAGTCGGCCAGGGTGCCGGTGGAGGTGGACTCGGACGAGTAGTTCGAGGTCTCCTCGACGCGCTCCTGGCGCGGAGCCTGACCATCGGCGGCGGCGGACTCGGCCGCGTTCTCGATCTCCTTGGCCACGAACTCCTTGTGCTGCTCCCACAGGTCGTGGGCGGCCGCGTACTGGGACTCCCACTCCTCGCGCTGCTTCTCGAAGCCGGCGATCCACTCGTTGGTCTCCGGGTCGAAGCCTTCGGGGTACTTGTAGTTGCCCTGCTCGTCGTACTCGGCCGGCATACCGTACAGCGCCGGGTCGAAGTCCTCGGAGGCCGGGTCAACGGAGTCGTTGGCCTGCTTGAGCGACAGGGAGATGCGGCGGCGATCCAGGTCGACGTCGATGACCTTGACGAACACGATCTCGCCCGGCTTGACCACGGTCTCCGGGTTCTCGACGTGGCGGTTGGCCAGCTCGGAGATGTGCACCAGGCCCTCGATGCCGTCCTCGACGGAGATGAACACGCCGAACTGGACGATCTTGGTGACCTTGCCCTTGACGATCTGGCCGGGGACGTGGGTGCGGGCGAAGCGCTGCCACGGATCCTCCTGGGTGGCCTTGAGCGACAGGGAGATGCGCTCGCGGTCCAGATCGACGTCGAGCACCTCGACGGTGACCTTGTCGCCGACCTTGACGACCTCGGACGGGTGGTCGATGTGCTTCCAGGACAGCTCGGAGACGTGGATCAGGCCGTCAACACCGCCCAGATCGACGAACGCGCCGAAGTTGACGATGGAGGACACCACACCCTCACGGATCTGGCCCTTCTTGAGCTGCGAGAGGAAGGTCTCGCGGACCTCGGACTGGGTCTCCTCGAGGTACTGGCGACGGGACAGGACCACGTTGTTGCGGTTCTTGTCCAGCTCGAGGATCTTGGCCTTGATGGTCTGGCCGATGTACGGGCTCAGGTCACGCACACGACGCATCTCGACCAGGGAGGCCGGCAGGAAGCCACGCAGGCCGATGTCGACGATAAGGCCGCCCTTGACGGCTTCGATGACGGTGCCCTCGACAACGCCATCGGCTTCCTTGATCTTCTCGACATCGCCCCAGGCGCGCTCGTACTGGGCGCGCTTCTTGGACAGGATCAGACGGCCTTCCTTGTCCTCCTTGGTGACGACAAGGGCCTCAACGGTGTCGCCGACCTCGACGACCTCGTCCGGATCGACGTCCTTCTTGATGGAAAGCTCACGGGAGGGAATCACACCCTCGGTCTTGTAGCCGATGTCGAGCAGGACCTCGTCGTGATCGACCTTGACGACGGTACCCTCGACCAGATCACCATCATCGAAGTTCTTGATGGTGGAATCGACTGCCTTGATGAAGTCCTCTTCGGTGCCGATATCGTTGATTGCGACCTTGGTGACTTCAGTGTTGTTCTGTGCCATTAACTGTGGTTTCTGTAACTAGTGGGTGGATAATATCGTTCTTCAGTTATCTGCGGGCGCCTCACGGCACACACAAGGATTCAGGATACCGGGAACCATGCCCAAAACACGGGTTCCCGCGAAAACGACACGCCCGGAATATTCGATCGCGGGCCGTTCAGCGTGCCGCGCGTTCGGCCATGTCCACGACGTTGGCGAGCAGCATGGCCCGCGTCATCGGCCCCACGCCTCCGGGATTGGGGGTGTAGGCCGAGGCGAGCTCGTAGCAGGCGGGGTCCACGTCGCCCTTGATGCGGAAGCGTCCGGCCGTCTCGTCCCAGACGCGGGAGACGCCGACGTCCACGAGCACGGCGCCCGGTTTGACGCAGTCCGGGCGGACGAACCCGGCCGAGCCGACGGCCGCTATGATGACGTCGGCCTGACGCATCCGCTCCTCGATGTCCGGCGTGCCGGTATGGCACAGCGTCACCGTGGCGTTGACGTCGCGCCGGGTCAGCAGCAGCCCGATCGTACGTCCGATGGTGATGCCGCGCCCCAGCACGCACACGTGCTTGCCGTCCAGGCCGATGCCGTAGTGGTCGAGCAGGGCGAGCACCCCGCGGGGCGTGCAGGGCAGCGGGGTCGAGACCGCGCCGTTCACGTGCAGCACCAGTTCGCCGAGATTGTACGGGTGCATGCCGTCGGCGTCCTTGGCCGGGTCGATCATGCCGATGATGGCGTTCTCGTCCACGCCGGAGGGCAGCGGCAGCTGCACGATGAATCCGGTGCAGGCCGGGTCTTCGTTCAGATCCCTCACGGCGGCGGCGATATGCCCGAAGTCCGCCTCGGCCGGCAGGTCACGGCGAATCGACCGGATGCCGACCTCGGCGCAGTCCGCGTGCTTGCCCGCAACATACTTGAGCGAGCCGGGGTCCTCCCCCACCAGCAGGGTCCCCAGGCCGGGTTCGATCCCCCGCTCCCGCAACGCCGCCACGCGATCGCGCAGTTCGTCCTTCAGGGCGGCGGCCACCGCCTTGCCGTCGAGTTTGGTGGGCATGTGTACGCTCCTTGATCCGTTGAATCGTTGCTCTGCATCGTAGGCTATCGTGGAGTCAGGGCATAATCGTCGGCCCGGATGACGGGCAGTGCGGCATGGCAAGGAGCACATATGCAGGACGCAACATACCGGTGGAACAGGATCGCGGCCGTTCTCGCCGCATGCGGACTCATCGCCGCCATGGGAGCCTGCGGGCAGAACAAGCAATCCGCCGAACCCGTGGAGCCCCCCGCCGAACCGGCGGGTCCGATCACCGTGGTCGCCTCGGTCAACCAATGGGGTTCCCTGGCGGCGCAGATCGGCGGGGACGACGTCGCCGTGACCTCCATCGTGGACACCACCGCGGTGGACGCGCACGACTTCGAGCCGCAACCCGCCGACATGGCCGCCCTGCAGGATGCGCAGGTTGTGGTCAGCAACGGCGCCGGATACGACGCCTGGGCCACGAAGAGCATGGGGCCGCAGACGGCGAGCGTGTCCGCCGCGGAGACCGTCGGCGCCTCGGAGGGCGACAACCCGCACCTCTGGTTCTCCAAGGACGCGCGCAACGGCATGGCCACCGAGCTTGCCGATGCCTTCTCCCGGATCCTGCCGGACAAGAAGGACGACTTCCAAAAGCGCCTGGACCAGTGGCAGGAGCGGGAGCAGCAGCTGGAGGACTCGATGGACGCGTTCCGTCAGGCACACCCGGACGCCACCTACGCGGCCACGGAATCGGTGGCCTACTATCTGCTGAGCGATCTGGGCTTCGAGGATCTGACGCCTGAGGGATACGCGCAGGCTTCGGCCAACGAATCCGAGCCCGCCCCCGCCGATCTGCAGCAGTTCCAAGAGCTGGTCGAATCGCAGGGGGTCGATCTGCTGGTCAACAATGTGCAGCAGGGCGGTGACGCCGCCAATATGATCACCGGCACCGCCGGGCGCGCCAACGTTCCGGTGTTCGATGTCAGCGAGCAGATGCCCGAGGAATTCGACGATCCGACGGATTGGATCGCCTCGCTGGTCCAGACGATCAGCGGGCTGCTGCCCGCCGACGCCCCGTCCGATGCCGATGACGCCGATGA
>NZ_DGVO01000026.1:26273-30004 GCF_002394995.1 Bifidobacterium sp. UBA4282 | reverse complement strand
ACCGATGAAGCCGATAGCACCGCCGACGATGCCGCCGGGGAGGGAACCGGTTCCGCCGACGGCCAGGATACCGCCGGCGATACGTCCGCGCCTTCGAACGAGGGACAGCAGGATCCCGGCCGCTGACCGTCTGCCGATCGACACTAATTGAGAATTATTGTCAATCTTATTTGACATACTGATGCCGTTATCCATCCCCATTCCCAGGAGCGGTCAGTATGCGCCAGCATCATACGCAATCCCAGCCAGACGAGCCCTGTGTGGTCTTCCGCGACGTGGCGGTGCGCCGAGGAGGGCATATTATCTGGCGGGACGGCAACTTCTCCATCCCGATGGGATCGGTCACCGCCATCGTCGGCACCAACGGCACCGGCAAAACCACCATGATGCAGGCCGAACTGGGCCTGCTGCCGCTGGAGCATGGCAGCATCCGCGTCCTGGGACGGCCGGCCGGCGAGGCGAACCACCTCATCGGTTACGTGCCGCAGAGCTACACCTCGGACATCGAATCGAACCTGACCGCGGAGCAGTCAGTGCTGCTGGGGCTGACCGGCACCCGCTTCGGCATCCACCGCGTCTCCCGTGAGGAGAAGGCCAAGGCGCGTGAGGCGCTGGACTTCGTCGGTATAGCCGATCGGGCCGCATACCGCCTCTCCGAACTGTCCGGCGGCCAACGGCAGCGCGTGGCCATCGCACAGGCGTTGGTCGGCGACCCGCAGCTGCTCATGCTCGACGAACCGCTGGCCAACCTGGATCTGGCCAGCCAGCGCTCCGTGGTGGATGTGCTGGCCAAGCTCAACCGTGAACTGGGCATGACGATCCAGGTGGTGGCCCACGACCTGAATATGCTGCTGCCGGTGCTGACCGGGGCGGTCTACCTGCTGGACGGGCACCCCCACTACGCGGCGCTGGACGAGGTGCTCGACTCCGATCTGCTCACCCACCTGTACGGCACCAGCGTGCGCGTCGTCACCACCCCCCAGGGCGATATGTTCGTCACCCCCGGTCTCCAGACGGACGACGAGACGCCCCAAGACACCCACGACACCATCGAGCTGGCGGCGCTGCACCGCCATGAGGGAGGATCCCGTTGAACGGCATTCAATTCGCATTCGACCCGAACTGGCTCGACACCCTGTCCGCCCCGTTCATGGCCAACGCCTTCCTGGCGGGTCTGGCCATATCCCTGGCCGCCGGGGTGATGGGCTACTTCACCATCGCACGGCACTCCACCTTCGCCGCGCACGCCCTGGCCCATATCGGGCTGCCCGGGGCCACCGGGGCGGTGCTGCTCGGCCTGCCGGTCTCGTTGGGACTGGGCGTGTTCGCGTTGGGCGGCGCACTGGTCATCGGAGCGCTCGGCAAACGCGCCTCGCAGCGGGAGATCGCCACCGGCACCGTGCTGGCCTTCGCCACCGGTCTGGGCCTGTTCTTCGCCAGGTTGTCCAGCTCCGCCTCCCAGCAGATGCAATCGATCCTGTTCGGTTCGATCCTGACCATCACCACCGGGCAGATCATCGGATTCCTGGTGTTCGACGCCGTCCTGCTGGCGGTGCTGGCCGTCATCTACCGCCCGCTCCTGTTCAGCTCGCTGGACGAACAGGTGGCGCAGGCCAAGGGCGTGCCGATCGGCGTGATGAACATCGCGTTCATGGCCATCATGGCCGGCGTCATCACCATAGCCGTGCCCGCGGTCGGCACCCTGCTGATCTTCGCGCTGGTCATCACCCCGGCGGCCGCGGCCAACATCATCGCGCGCTCGCCGTTCCGGGCCATGGTCATGGCCACGGCGCTGTGCCTGGCGGCCATCTGGGGCGGTCTGGTGTTGTCCGCCATGTTCCCGGCGCCGCCGAGCTTCATCATCGTGGCGTTGTCCACGGCGTTCTGGGCCGTGTCACGAGGTGTGGCGGCACTGCGCAAACGTCGTTGATTCGGCCCCAGACCGGGGCCGTGCAGGTCATCGCCCGGTTTCCGCCACCAGCGCGTTGGCTATCGCGGCCACGCCCTGGCCGACGCCGGTGAACCCCATGCCATCGGTGGTGGTGGCCGTCACCGATACCGGGCACCCCACCGCCGCGGACAAGGCCTGTTCGGCCTGCACACGTCTGAAACCGATCTTAGGACGGTTGCCGATGATCACCACGCTGGCCGACACCGGTGCAAACCCGTGTTCCGCCAATACCGATGCGGTATGGCGCAACATGGCCCCACCATGCTGCCCGGCACCGGCGGAATCGGATCCCACACCGAACAGGGTGCCGATGTCGCCCAGCCCCGCGGCGGACAGCAGCGCATCGATCAGCGCGTGCGCGGCAACATCGCCATCCGAATCGCCCTCGATGCCGGCACCGTCCCACGGCAGACAGGCCAGCCACAGCGGCCGGTCGGCATCGGGCGCGGCGAACCGGTGGGCGTCGAACCCCTGCCCGATGCGCATGGCGGCGCCGCTCACTTCTTCTTCGACTTCTTGCCCTCGGCCTCCAGACGGGCCAGCGTATCCTGCGCCGCCTCCTCGGGAGCCTCGGTATGGTGGGCCTCGTCGCCGGGCTGCGGCTGCTCGTAGCCCAGGTTGACGTCGAGCAGACGCTGGGCCTCCGATTCCTCGATCTTCTCCGACAGCGCGATCTCCGAGGTCAGGATGCTGCGGGCGCGGGTCAGCATGCGCTTCTCCCCCGCGGACAGCCCGTGCTCGTCCACGTCGCGCTGGGCCAGGTCACGCACCACCTCGGCGATCTTGTTCACGTCACCGGTGGCGATCTTCTCCACGTTCAGCTTGTAACGGCGCGACCAATTCATCTCCTTCTCGATGATCGGCGTGCGCAGGATCTCGAACACCTTGGAGACCTCGTTCGCGTCGACGATGTCACGCACCCCCACCTTCTTGACATTGTCGACCGGCACGTTGATGACCAGACCATCCGACGACAGCACCGACAGCTGCAGGTACTCGCGGGTGACGCCCCGCACCGTCCGTTCGGTGATGGCCTCCACCTTCGCGGCGCCGTGACGCGGATAGACGACCATATCGCCGACCTTGTAACCCATGAATCCTCCGTGAATAGGTACGCAAAACTCGAATAATTATGCCGTATGGCGTGGACTCACCCATTTTCCCGATTTTTTCGACATATGTCGCCACAATGGACCATTCCATGCGTACACTTTTGCTATGACCAATAACATCAATGAAGATATTGTCGCTGTATCTGTCAATCAGGGAGTGCTCGATTCGGTGAGCAACGCCGAATTCTACAACCCCCACGAAGTGCTCGGTGGCCACTTGGGCATCGGCGAGCATGAGGACTGCGTCACCGTGCGCGTCCTGCGCCCGCTGGCCAAAACCGTCACCATCGTCACCCAGGACGGCGAATACGAGGCATCCCACGAATACAACGGCGTGTTCATGGCCGTCGTCCCGGCCGTAGCGACCGAAACGGGGCATGCCGTTCCCGACTACCGCGTGCGCACCTGCTACGAGGACGGCCCGACGATCGTGGAGGACGACCCGTACCGCTACCTGCCCACGCTCGGGGAGATGGACACCTACCTGTTCGGCGAGGGGCGCCATGAGCGCCTGTGGGAGGCCCTGGGCGCCCATGTCCGGCGTTTCGACGACCCGATGGGCGGCGCGGACGGCACCCCCGGCGAGCAGCTGGTCGGTACCTCGTTCTCCGTCTGGGCCCCGAACGCCCATGCCGTGCGGGTGGTCGGCAACTTCAACAGCTGGGACG
>NZ_DGVO01000026.1:18085-26225 GCF_002394995.1 Bifidobacterium sp. UBA4282 | reverse complement strand
CAACAGCTGGGACGGCCGCCGTCACGCCATGCGCGAACTGGGCTCCTCCGGCGTGTGGGAGCTGTTCATCCCGGGCGTGCAAGCCGGGGAGATCTACAAGTACCAGATCCTCAACGCCAGCGGCGAATGGGTGATGAAGGCCGATCCGATGGAGCGCTCGCACGAGGTGCCGCCGCGCACCGGCTCGATCGTCGTCGAATCGACGCACGAGTGGGATGACGACGCCTGGATGGAGCACCGCCGCGCCACCAACCCGCACGACGGCCCGGTCAGCATCTACGAGGTGCATGCCGGCAGCTGGCGTCAGGGGCTGGATTACCGTGGTCTGGCCGACGAGCTGGTCGAGTACGTGTCCAAGGAGGGCTTCACCCACGTGGAGTTCATGCCGTTGGCCGAACACCCGTTCGCCGGATCGTGGGGATACCAGGTCACCGGCTACTACGCGGTGGATTCGCGCCAGGGCGGCCCGGACGACTTCAAGTACCTGGTCGACAAGCTGCATCAGGCCGGCATCGGCGTGATCATGGACTGGGTCCCCGCCCACTTCCCGAAGGACGGCTTCGCGCTGGGCCGCTTCGACGGTACGCCGCTGTATGAGGATCCCGATCCGATGCGCGGCGAGCACCCGGATTGGGGCACCTACGTGTTCAACTTCGGACGCCGCGAGGTGCGCAACTTCCTGGTGGCCAACGCCTGCTTCTGGCTGGACGAGTACCATGTCGACGCGCTGCGCGTGGACGCCGTCTCCTCGATGCTGTACCTGGATTACAGCCGCGAGCCCGGGCAGTGGCGTCCGAACATCTACGGCGGCCGCGAGAACCTGGAGGCCATCGACTTCCTCAAGGAGGCCTGCGCCACCGCGTACAAGAACAACCCCGGCATCATGATGATCGCCGAGGAGTCCACGGCGTATCCGGGCATCACCGCCCCGACCGACGCCGGGGGCCTCGGATTCGGCCTGAAGTGGAACATGGGCTGGATGCATGACACGCTGCAGTACCTGCACGAATCCCCGATCAACCGCAAGTGGCACCACGGCGAGATCACGTTCTCGATGGTCTACGCCTATTCGGAGCACTACGTGCTGCCAATCAGCCATGACGAGGTGGTCTACGGCAAGGGCTCCCTATTCGGCAAGATGCCGGGCGACGACTGGCAGCGCTACGCCGGCGTGCGCGCGCTGTTCGCCTACCAGTGGGCCCACCCGGGCAAGAACCTGACGTTCATGGGCAACGAGCTCGCCCAGTACGGCGAATGGAACCACAACGCCTCGGTGGACTGGGATTGCTTGAACTGGGAGGAGCACCGCGGCGTGCAGCGCCTGGTCGCCGATCTCAACGCCTTGTACAAGGCCTCCCCCGCCCTGTGGAGCCAGGACTTCGACCCGGCGGGCTTCCAGTGGCTGACCAGCGACGACGCCGACCACAACACGCTGAGCTTCATGCGTGTCGGCAAGGACGGCGAGCAGATGGTGGTCGTGGTCAACTTCTCCGGCAACGCCTGGCAGGATTACCAGGTGCCGCTGCCCAAGGGCGGCCGCTGGCGCGAGGCGCTGACCACCGACGACGCCAAGTACGGCGGCTCGGACATCCACAATGGCACCTTTGAGGCAGTCGCCGGGGAGTACCATTCGCGCGACTGGTCCGCCAAGCTCACGATTCCGGCGCTGGGCGCTGTATTCTTGGTACCGGAGGACTGAAAGGCGGATTCCATGATCAACACGGCACTACGGCAGGCAACACCACGCACGGTTCTGGTGGTGGAGGACGAACCGACGCTGGCGACGGCGATCGCGCAACGTATCACGGCCGAAGGCTGGACGGCGCGCGTGGCGTCCGACGGGGCCAGTGCGGTGCAGGCCGCGGCCCAGCTCAAGCCGGATCTGGTGATCATGGACATCATGCTGCCCGTTATGGACGGCCTGGAGGCGACCAAGCGAATCGTCGCCGCCAGGCCCGTCCCCGTGCTGATCCTGACCGCCCGTGACGACGAGGCCGACAAGGTCACGGGGCTCGGCGCGGGCGCCGACGACTATATGACCAAACCGTTCTCGATGCGCGAACTCATCGCCCGCTGCAAGGCGCTGCTGCGCCGCGTCGAACGAGCCAAGGCCATCGCCAAGAACTCCGAGAACGAGAAGGTGCTGGATTTCGGTTCGCTGGTCATCGACCCCGCACAGCGCATCGTCACGATGAACGGCGAGCCCGTTCACCTGACCCCCACGGAGTTCGATCTGCTCGCCACGCTGGCACGCAAGCCCAAGTCCGTGCTCACCCGGGAGAAGCTGCTCGAGGAGGTATGGGACTGGGTCGACGCCTCGGGCACGCGAACCGTGGACTCGCATGTCAAGGCGCTCCGTCATAAGCTCGGCTCCCAGACCATCCGCACCGTGCACGGTGTGGGGTATGCCTTCGAGCCGCCGGAGCAGCACGAGTGACCGTCAAACGCACTCCGTCCAGACGTTTCAGGGCCGTTCTGCATACGGAACGGCCCATTGGTGTATTGTCCTCGCTGAAGACGGAGCTGGCGGTCATCATCACCATCTCCACCGCCATAGCCTTCGTCATGGCCTGGTTCCTGCTGAAATTCGGCTGGAGCGGATGGATAGCCATGCCGTTGACGCTGATCGTGTCGCTCGGCATCACCTACTTCTTCTCCCGCGGACTGACCTCGCCGTTGCGTCAGATGCGCGATGCGGCGAAGGCCATGGCCGACGGCGACTACACCGTTCGCGTGCACACCGGCACCGACAGCAACGACGAGGTGGGCCAGCTGGCGCGCTCGTTCAACGAGATGGCCGAGGAACTGGAACATGCCGACCAGATGCGGCGGGATATGGTGGCCAACGTCAGCCATGAGCTGCGCACGCCCGTCTCCGCCCTGCAGGCCATGGTGGAGAACATGGCCGACGGCATCGTGGAGCCGACACCGGCGAATCTGGAGAGCATCCTCAACCAGACCCATCGCCTCTCCGATCTGATCGCCTTCCTGCTCGACCTGTCCAGGATGGAGGCGGGGGCCGCCAGCCTGCAGATCGAATGGTTCGACTTCCGCGAATTCATCGACGACACGGTCGAGCCGTTGGAGATCGCCGACGGCGGGCACGGCCACACCATCCGGGTCCTCATTCCTGAGGATATCCGCATGGAAGGCGACCAGGACCGGCTGCGCCAGCTGTTCACGAACATCATCGCCAACGCGCTCAAGCATTCGGAGGACGGCACCGAGGTGCTCATCGAGGCGCACGAGGACGAGGATGAGGGCATGATCGTCACCAACGTGGTGAATTACGGCTCGCAGATCCCCCGGGAGGCGCGATCGGATATCTTCCGGCGCTTCGTCAAGGGCAAAACCGGTCCGGGCACGGAATCGGGCGGCACGGGGCTAGGGCTGTCCATCGCACGATGGGCGGCGCAGCTGCACGGCGGCACCGTCGCCGTGGTAGACGATTCCCGCGGCGCCGATTTCGAGATCAGGCTGCCGAAGTATCATCTCGCGCAGTCGAATCCCGAACCGTAGCGGCATCCGGTTGCGGCGTATAGGCCACGGACAGGCAGGTGACGACCTGTGCGCCGGAGGATCGGAGCGCGTCGACGCACTGCCGCATCGTGGCCCCGGTCGTCACGATATCATCCACGACGATGACATGCGCGTGCCGGCACAGTTCCGGCCGCCGCACGGCGATGCGCCCGCTGACGCGCCGGCTGCGCTGACCTCCGCCCATCTGCACGGACCGTCCGCGGACATGGTCCATCGTGAGCAAGGGAACCACACGCGCATCAATCCCCATATCCCGACACGCCCGCGCCACGGCGGCCGCCAGCACGACGGTATGCCGCCGTCCCCGCCGGTGCACCGACGCCGATGAGGACGGCGCCGGAACCACCAGGACAGTATGCATCCCGCTCACCGTCGACTGCAGGCACCGGGCGGCCAGCACGGCCATCGCCTCGGACAACGGCCCGTCGCACTCCTCGTCGCGATGGTCCTTCCACCCCAGGATCACCTGGCGCACCGCGCCCCCATACCATGCGCACGCATATCCCCGACCTATGGATGTGCCCGGCATATCGAACACCACCGTCCTGTCCAGCAGTTCCCGGCACTCGCCGCAGACCACGGCGTCGGGCGCATCGCACCCCGCGCAGCCGCGTGGCAGCACCACATCGCGAATCACGCCCAACCATGCCGAAATCCCCATACATCTCATCACAGCACTACGGCGGTGCAGCGGCAACCGACGGAGTGTCCCCTCCCCTACGATAGGCGGGCGATCAGCTCGTCGCACAGCCGCGCGGTATCCTCCGGGCCGGTGACGCGGACGGCCAGGCTCCCCGCCTCGGCCGCCGGATAATCGTTGCCGTCCGGCGACATCCGGTCGCCGACGAACATGATCCTGTCCACCGGCAGGTCAAGCGACGCCGCCAGCTCGCGGATGGCGAACGCCTTGTCATAGCCGCGCAACGAGATATCGACGCTGGTGGTGCCGCCCGCGCGGACCTGCAGTTCGGGCAGATCGGCGGCAACGGCGCGCACGAGTGCGTCACGCTTAGTACCATCCGGATCCCACCGTTCGCGGATCTCGACCGGCGCCTGCTGCCCCAATGCCGAGAACGTGATCTGGCTGCCGCGGTCCTCGATGCGCGGCCCCCACGTGTCCTCCAGCCACAGCCCCAGTTCCTTGGCATGGTCGGTCAGCGACGCCACGGCGGCATCGCGCAGGTCGGCGCCCAGATCATGCGCGTACACGCACCGCCAGTCATCACCGTCCCAGCGGTAGTATCGGGTTCCGCTAGTCGGCATCAGATGCAGATGAGAGCGATCGGCGTGGGCGTCCAGCACGTCGAGAATCTGGCTGATGACCAGCCCGTACCGGCCGCCGGTGATCACCGCCACCGGCAGCAGCGTGGTGAGCGTGGAGAACCGTTCCGCCATCCAGGGCAGCATCGGTTTGCGGGAGCGGGCGAGCGTGTTGTCCAGATCGAACGCGACGGCGCGGATCCGCGCGCAGACGGCGTCCATATCCAGCTGGGTCCACGAGGGTACGTCAATAGGGGCCACGTCGCTTCCTTTCTTACCACGTCATAGTCAGTATGGTAGCGCAATGGCCGTGTCTTGGCATAAGGTGGAAACCATGTTCCAACCTCCATGGGAAGCGAAGGTCTATCGCAACAGGCACGGCCGCGGCATCAGGACGCCGATGTTCGGCGCACGCCTGCCCCGGTACCGTACCCGAGGCGGCATGTTCGACGATATGGTCGCCGCGCAGATCCGACGGTTGAACGACGCATGGCCGGAGCTGATCCGGCCGTTGCAGTTCGCCGTGGAGGATGTGCCGCCCTCCGACCCCGCCCCATGGGAGCCACGGCGCTGCAATTCCTCGCAGTGCTTCGCCGCCTCGCACGGCATCCCCGCCCGCGTAGTGCTGTACCGCATGCCGATACAATCCCGGTCCCGGACCAAGCTCGACATGCAGCTGATCATTCGGGACGAACTGGTCGGACGTATCGGCGAACTCTACGGACGGCGTCCCGAGGAGATCGATCCGGACTGGGGTCTGTGACGCCTCAGCGAATCACCGCACGATCGGATTGGGACAGAACCGTCTCCTGGACCGGCGTCAACGCCGTGGTCTGCAGGTTCGCCAATCCCGCCAACCCGGACTCGTCCACATCGGGCTGGGACAATCGCACGCCCCACACCACGGATTCCGAAGGATCATCCACCATGATCACGGCCGCGTCCTCGCCGAGGTCCGTCACCGCCAGGTCGACGGCGGCGCCGTCTTCAAGATCGATCTGGCGCTCCCCCACATGACGGCCGTCGGCGTCATAGGCGTGCATCGTCACCGAGGTGCGTTCCCCGGAGACATTGGCCACAGTCAACTCGTCACGGGTATCGGACGGCACGGCAACGGCCGAGGCCGCCGCGGCGGTTCCGGGAAGCGCCACGGTGAAGTCGGATTGTCCGTCGTCACCGCCTCGTTCGGCAAAGGCCATGGCATTGACCGCCGCATCGGATTCGATGACGACGCCCAGCGCATGTTCGGGGGCCTCGCCCAGGTCGAACATCGTCACCCGACCGGCGTCCAGCTGCCCCTCATCGGCCGCCGTCGTCCCCTGCGCCGTCAGCCATGACACGGTGACCGATGCGGATTCCTCCGCACGCACCGTCACCCGCACGGCATCCCTCTCTCGCACCGAGGGGATGACGGCATCGGACGACGACTGCGAAACGGGCGTGATGTAGTCGATGCCCTGGGGGTTCAGCCCATCCATCCGCGTCATCCGCACCACCGCGGCCACCGGCGTCTCGTCGCTGTCGAGCGTGACGAACAGGCCGTCCTGTCCGGAGGCGGCCGCAGCCAGATCGACCGAGGATTCGCCGTGGGCGTCGACGGTCAGCGTATTGCCCGTGGTCAGCGATATCGCCTCGCCATCCGAGCTGCCCCATACCCGCATGGTGACGGCCGTGGCGCGATCCGACGGGTTGGACACCACCAGCTCCTGGGTGGTGCCGGTGGCGGTCGCCGGCAGCATGAACGACTGGCTGAGCGATGGCACCACGCAGGTCGCCGCCGCCACACCACGCAGGTCGCCGTCGGTGGCCCAGGACGCGACGCTGCCCGCCGCACCGGTTCCGTCCTCGGAGGCCGTCAGACGGGTGTCGAACAGGGTCGGGCCGTCATCCACGGCACCGGAGAGGACGGCTATGGCATCCGCATCATCGCCGTCGGACAGGCGTTCGGCCTCGGCGTCGGCGTCCGACATCGGCGTCACCGAGGACATGTAGACGGATCCGAGCGCGGCGTATCGGGCCGACGACGTGATATTGCCCGACGAGGCCTGGAACTCGCTGTCTCCATACGAATCCGAGTCCATCAGCGCCATGCGCCCGGGGCAGTACTGTTCGATCCGTTCCGTACTGACGTCATAGGCGACCGCGGCCGCGCCGCCGGCGTCATCGACCAGCCCCATCCACGGCCGATAGCATACGAATACCGTCATCAGCGCTATCAGCACCACCGCGGACACGACGGAAACCGACACCTTGCCCGCCAGTCCCGCTGCGGACAAACGGGCATGTCGACGAGAATCGGTCATGATTCCTCCCAATCATATCGATGCGACCGCGGCCACGCCACCACGCAGTACAGCACGATGACCACGCCCATGCACCACAGCCAAGCCCTACGCCAGACGCTGGACTGAATCTCACGCTGATACGCGGTGTCGATGCCTTGGTGCAGCGGATCGATCAGCGTGAATCGGAAGTACGTGCCGTCGGCGTTGCTCACCACGGATTGCACACCGTCCGAGGCGGTGATATTCGCGGACAACTGATCGCTGGCCTCCTCGCTGTCCGCACTGCCGGTGGACACATAGATGCCCCCGAATCCCAGCGAGGCGATATCGGCGATCGCCTGGGCATCGGCGTTCGCCATCAGGCGCGCCGCCGCGGACGACAACAACTCGTCGGCCTCATCGCGGATGCCGGAGACCTGCTGGGCGCGCTGCCCGACGGAATTGTCGATCACATCCCCCAGCCCCGTACGCATCACGGCGTATTCCACATGGTTGTTCGACCGTGCGGCAACGGCAAGGATGCGGTGCGCTGGATTCTGTTCCAGATAGTCCACGGCCACCATCGGCAATCCGCCGCCGGAGGAGGACAGTCCCGCATCATGCCGCGTCAGGCCATACCCCGACCATACGCAGACCCCCGCGGCCAGGACCACGGCCAGCAGCGCCCGCCCGGCTACGGTTAGACGCATACGGGCCCGCCGCCCCCCCTGGCCGGACAGCGGGTCGAACCGTTTCACGGCCATGCCTGCCACCATGCAGGCGCATGACATCAGTCCCAGCAGGCACATGACGACTCCGGGCAACGCCGTTCCGGCGACCGCGCCGTCATCGCCCGCCCCGGTGGCCACCCGCACGGACAGCAGCGCCGCCGCGGCGCCGGCGATCACGACAACCCACATCATGCGCGAGGCGCGCAGCACGAACGGCAGCGCCAACGACACGACGGCCAGCACCGCCACAACGGCGCACACGCCGAGCACCGCCACCTGTAGCCACAGGTGGTCGCGGGACACGGTCAGCCCGAACGCGCGCATCAGCACGCCGGTCAAGGACAA
>NZ_DGVO01000026.1:295-18008 GCF_002394995.1 Bifidobacterium sp. UBA4282 | reverse complement strand
GGCTCCCCGCCGGTCGCCGCATCCGGTACGGTGGCGTCGCCGAACAGCTGACGCCATGCCCCGTCGCCGAAGCGACGGACCACGTTGACCAGCGTTGGGGCCAGCACCAGAGCGGCGGGCAACGGGATCAGCAGCAAGGTGGCACGATGCCGACGCACGAAGATGAAGAACACCAGGAACGCCACCACCAACGGCAGCAGCAGCTGCGGTTCGGCCGCCACCACGGGGATGAAGCACAGCGCCGACGCCGCGGCGGCCTGCACCGACTTGTGCGGCCTGACCGGGTCCTCGGTCCGGTACATGCCCACGGCACGGAACGCGAAGGCGAACGCCGCAGGCAGGAACACCATCACCGTCAGCATCGGCAGATTGGCCGAGTCGTACAATCCCAATCCCAGGGACAGGGCGAACCACAGCAGCGCCGCCGTGACGCGCACGGCATCCGACCGGGTGAACACGCCGGCCAGGGCCCAGAACGACAGCACGCTCAACGGCGCCGCGGCGAACAGCAGCAGCGCCGTGGCCGCAGCCACATGGCCCAGCGTGCACACCGAAGCCACCATCAGCACCAGCAGCCACGGCGTGGGCGGCGCGGGTACGCCCGTGCCGATGCCGAACGCCCATGAGGAGGTCGCGGCCTCCACCAGCTGCGGGAACGTGGCATCCGTGGGAACCCACGCATCGGAGATGACGGCCGCCCCGCCGAACGCCGCACGCAACACCGTCCAATGCGTGCCGGCCACAACGGCGAACGCCGCGATCGCGGCCAGGAGCACCGCGGTCCACCGGCATACCGAGCGACGCAGCAGATGCTCGCGGGCCAACGGATTGAGCACCACGGTGTCACGCTGGTCAGAGAACGCCTGGCTACGGTCGCGCCACTGCCCGATCTGCTGGCGGGTCGCCGACAACACCGACAGGCGCGCCAACGGCACCGTGCCCTGGCGCACCACCCGTTTCCTGGCCCGCACGGCCGCCGGCAGCGTGCCCAGCGCGCGCCATGGCAGCGCCAGCTCGCACAACGCCGCATACGGCTGCTTGCGCGACAGCCTCACCACCGCCATCACCACGGAACGCAGCAATCGCCATATCCATAGGAACGGCCACCACACCGTACGGATATCCGTGTAGTAATACCGCTGCTGCGCCTCCAGCACCCCCATGGCCGTGTCGTAGGCGTCCTCCTGAGCCACCGGTTCGCCCTCATGGGTGCGGATGCCCTCGAATCTGGCCCTCCGGTGCGCCACCTCGGCGGTGGGCACCACCACCACGCGGCCGCCGCCCAGGCAGATGCGCCGACACAGGTCGTCGGCCTCGGTGAAGCTGCCGAACCACGGATCCGTTCCCCCGGTGGTCTGCAACGTGGACAGCGGCATCAACGCGCCGGCCAAGGACACGGCGAATACATCCTGCCGGCCGTCATACTGCTCCTGGTCTGGCTCGCCGTCCACCACCAGGGATTCCAGATGATGCCTGCCGGCATACGATCCCACGTTATGCAGGTTCTCCCCGCTCCAGTCCAGCTGTTTGGCGCCGAGCAGCGACGCGGTGGGCGTATTGCGCCGCGCCTCCAGCAACGCCTCCAGACAGGCATCGGCCGGTCTCGAATCGTCATGCAACGTCCACAGCGCGGACACGGCGCGTTCCAGCCGTGCGTATTTCAGCCCACGCATCACCGCGTCGAAGAACGAACGTGCACCTGCGGCACGGACGATCTGTATGTTCAGCGCCTGGCCGGGTTCCCCGTCCCGCAGCGGCACTTCGGAATGGACCGGCTGCCCCGTCAGCCCGGTGCAGTCCGCCACGATCACGGTTCCCGGCATCACGGTCTGGTTCAGCACGGCGTGCATGGTGTCGCCAAGGAACCGCAAATCCCCCTCGACCGTGATCACGGCGGCCACCGTATGGTCCACGGCCCGCCTGTGCAAGGGCATGGCCGCCGCCTGCTCGGCGATAATCCGCTGAATGTCGCTGTTGCCTGTGGAATTCATAACTCCCAGTGTACGCAACGGGTGCCCGCGCGTTACGCCCGTCCCCTGCGCTCCTTCTTATACCGACGGCGTTCGCGTTCGCTCATGCCGCCCCAGATGCCGAATCGCTCGTCGTGCTCGATGGCCCAATCCAGGCACTGCTCACGCACCTCGCACTGGGCGCACACGCGCTTGGCGTCCCGGGTGGATCCACCCTTCTCCGGAAAGAACGCCTCCGGATCGGTCTGCGAGCACAACGCCTTATGCTGCCATGACAGATCGTCGCTCGACTGGAACAACCCCCACAACTTGGATAGCGGCTCATCGGCGGATTCGTCCATGACCCCCCACATGATATCCTCCTTGCCTAGGCCGTACGCAATCGATTCGCTTAAATTACACACTTGTCACTTGGGATTTGTCAAATCAAAAGCCGTGTCAATACCGCTTTTTAGGGGATACTGATGCTATATTGCCCCTTCGCGCCATGGCGACCGTGTTCCGATCCGGTGAACGTCATGGTCCGATGTTCCCATTTTGGGGCATTGTTCAGGTCGGTGGCTTACAATCTATTCCGTTCAACCGCGACGGGCGCTCACAACCCACAACCAGGAAGGCGACGACGTGACCTCACACCGCAGGACCAACCGCACAATCCCCAACATCGCGGGAAGCATCGCCTCGCATCCACGGCACAGCAGCCAATACCGCATCAGTCACGTTGTGCGCACCGTTCTGGTATCCATCCTATTGGCGGCCCTCACCTTCGTCGGCACCGCAGCCGCGGCCGTGTGGGTGGACATCAACAGCACCATCGAACACCGGTCGTTCACCCTGCCGGTGCAGGCGGACGATGCCGACAAGGACAACGAGCCCCAGCTGGTGGACGTGAACGCCGGCAAGCCGGTCAATGTGCTCCTTCTGGGTCAGGACACCCGCGAGGGCGACGGCAACGCCGCCGTGGGCGGCAGCGGCGAGGAGACCGCGGGCCTCCACAATGCGGACACGACGATCGTGGCGCAGATCGCCGCCGACCGCTCCTATATCAATCTGGTTTCGATCCCCCGCGATTCCATGGTCGACGTCCCCAGCTGCTCCACGGCCAACGGCACCATCCCCGCGCAGTATTACGTGCAGTTCAACTCGATCTTCGCCAACGCCTACTCCTATGGGGGCGACCTGGCGTCCGCGGCCGGTTGCACGGTGAACGCGGTGAACGCGCTGACCGGCCTGGACATCCAGGAGGTCGTGGTGGTGGACTTCCAGGGACTGAGCAGCATGATCGACGCGCTGGGAGGCGTGGACATCTGCATCCCGTTCGACACCCAGGACACCTATACCGGTCTGGACCTGAAGCGGGGCTTGCAGCATCTCGACGGCACCCAGGCCACGCAGTACGCCCGCATGCGCCACGGCACCGGCACGGATGGCTCGGACGTCATGCGAACAACACGACAGCAATACCTCATCAAGGCGCTGCTCAACGAGGCGCTCAACAAGAACCTGTTCACCGACAGCCCGCAGCTCTACCAGCTGGCCCGCGCCGCGCTGGAATCGCTCAACATCAGCGACGGCCTGGCGGATGCCGCCACCCTGGCCGGACTGGCCATGAGCCTGAAGAACCTGGACTCCTCGCATCTGTACGCGCAGACCGTTCCGGTGGTCGCCGACCCCTACAATCCCACGGCCCGCGTCGTCTGGTCCGACGCCGCCGACGCCGTCTGGGAGAAACTCCGGACCAACCAGCCGCTGACGGCCCAATCCGACGACGGACAGTCGTCGGACGGCACCACCGACGATTCGTCCGGCACGACATCCGAGACGCCGTCCGACACGTCCGCGGACGACGATTCCTCCCAGCAGACCATGCAGGACGGCACCGACACCGAGCAGACGCAGCAGGCCGCACCCGATCCGAACACCGGACTGGTCACCTCCGTCGACCCCTACACCCTGCAGGAGGTGCTCACCGATCCCGCCACGGGCGGCGTCGTGGACCCGGAGACCGGCTCCATCACCGACCCGCTCACCGGGCAGTACATCGGCATGGCCGACCAGTACATCATGTACACCTTCTGCCGGGTCTCATGACACGGTAATGTGCTGTTCCTGCGCAGGATTACCCGCAGATACGCTGAAATGTCCCTCCACCGTGTAAAAACGACTGGAGACCGCACACACTGGAGGGACATATGGCCGAAGAGCAGGGAGACGCAGGTATGCCGGGCATACCACCCAGTTTCGTACCGTCGGCCAGTCGCCAACGGCCGTCCTCCTCCGGCACGGAGGCGACGCCACCAAGCTTCATCCCGCCATCGCGCAAGCGCGCCGCCAAGCCGACCGCCGTCCCCCCGGCACCCGCCTCGTCCACAGGACCGGCGCAACAGATGCCGCAGAGCTTCCAACCGGCCTCCAAGCCCGCACGTCGGACCACGGGGTCCTCGCGCTCGGCCGCATCGCAACGAACCGCATCCCCCGCCACGCCGCCACGAACCGTGCCGAATACCCCTATGAACGCCCGAGCCGCGGAACCGGTGGCCGCCTACGGCACCACGATGGCCGTGGCCGCGCAGCCTCCACGCCGCCGCAGGCATATCGGACGCATCATCGTCAGCATCCTGCTTGTTCTCATACTGGCTGCGGCGCTCGGCCTGTTCGGCGTGTGGAACTGGGTCGACGGCAAACTCATCAAAACCCCCTGGCTGACGGACCGCGCCGATACGCCCGCCTCCACGTGGCTGGTGCTCGGTTCCGACGAGCGTGAAGGCGGCGACAGCGATATCGTCGGGTTCCGCACCGATACGATTCTGGTGCTGACCAAACCCCGGAAAGGCAGCAGCTCGCTGATCTCCATCCCCCGGGATTCGCTGGTCTCAATCGATGACTACTACCTGAAGATCAACGCGGTGAGCCAGCTGTATGACGGACAATCCCTGGTCAGCGAGGTCGAGCAGATCACCGGACAGAAGATCGACCATGTAGCGCAGATCAAGTTCAACGGTCTCAAGGACGTGGTCAATGCGCTCGGCGGCATCGAACTGTGCTACGACAGCGATGTCAGCGACCCGTATTCCGGCTTGGAATGGCAAGCCGGCTGCCACACGGCCGACGGCGACACCGCATTGGCTTTCTCGCGCATGCGCTACGCGGACGCCACCGGCGACTTCGGCCGCGGGGACCGCCAGCGGCAGGTCATCGGGGCCATCATGGACAAGGGCCTGTCCTCCGGAACGCTCTCCAACCCAGGCACGGTGATGTCCGTGGCGGACACCACGTTGAATGCCATCACCGTTGACGAGCAGACCAACCCGTACACCCTGCTGATGATGGCGCTGGCGTTCCGCGACGCCAGCGGCACATCCGGGATCACGGGCTCCGTGTACTGGTCCAACCCCGACTACTACGTGGACGGCGTGGGTTCCAGCGTACTACTGGACGACCAGCGCAACTTGGAACTGTTCACCGCATTGGCCGACGGCACGCATGAGCCCGGCGTGGTGGGCACCCTCGCCGAGAGCCAGTGACCCCGGCGACACACCGATTCAGATAGCCTTCGACCACATCGTTCCGTTCGCCTTGTCTCCTGCCGTGCCAACGGTCAGACTGAAGGCATGAAGGGCACACATCGACATACTCGAACCCCTGAGCGGGCCGCCGACCGCCGACGCCTCAGGGTCAGACGGCTGAGCCTCGCCGCGGCCGTGGCACCGGCCATCGCCCAGCTGATATTGCTGGGGGCGATGGCGGTGGAGCAACGCTGGATGTTCGTGCTCATGATCATGCCGGGGCTGGTCGGGTGTTTGGCCTCGCTCCTGGTGATGGTCAACCGCGGCGACGACCCCTCCCGGTCCGGACCGCAGCTCGAAGAGCGATCCGGGCCGTCCGACGATTTCGGTGCCATCGCCATGCTGCCATTGGAATCGGCGCTCGGCCTGCGCGATGATCCCGTGATGTGGCGGCCGATTGTGGCGGGCTGGCTCGACGGCGTGCATACCGACGTGCCCATAGGCACCACCGCTGAGGGCGTGGCCACCCTGGATATCGCCGCCCAGGGACCGCACGCCCTGGTTGCGGGGACCACGGGATCCGGCAAATCCGTGCTGCTGCAGAACTGGTGTCTGGCGTTGGCGGTCCGCAACCCTCCCGATACGCTGCATTTCGTGTTCCTTGATTTCAAGGGCGGATCGGCGTTCAACCAATTGCGCGGTCTGCCCCATACGGCGGGCATCGTCGACGATCTGGACATCAGGCACGCCGCCAGGGCGATCATCGGCCTGGAACGTGAGCTCAAGCGCCGTGAACGGCTGGTGGCGGAGGCCGGGGTGCCTTCCATCGATCGGCTGGGCAACGCGCAGCCATCCATCATCATCGTGATCGACGAGTTCCACGTGCTCCGGCAGCAACTGCCCGACGCCATCGAACGGTTCATCCGCATCGCCTCGTTGGGCCGGTCCCTGGGCATGCATCTGATTGCCTGCACACAGCACCCCCTCGGGCAGGTACATGCGGAGATGAAGTCGAATATGGCGTTGAACCTGTGTCTGCGGGTGCGTGACAGCATGCAATCCTCGGAATTGATCGGCTCGTCCGCCGCCGCAGGCATCCCTCCGACCATGCCCGGCGCGTTCTACAGCAACGACGGCGTCACCGTCACCCCCATCCGCAGCTTCGCCCCGGCCGACGCGCGGTCCATCACCGCGGCCATCGGCATGGCGTGCCGTTTCCACGGCGTCCGGCCCGCCGATCCGCTGTTCACCGCGCCCCCGCCCGCACGCGTTACCTGCGGCGACGACGCGTACGATGCCCGCGATTGCGTGCCGTTCGCCCTAGGGGACGACGGCGCGCGCTTCCACGACGTCGTCCTGCAGCCGCAGGAGGGCGGCATCGCCATCATCGGGGGCAGGGGCCGGGGCAAGACCACCGCATTACGTATGCTGGCGGCGAGCTGGGGCGCGCGCGGCGATGTGGCGCTGACGGTGACGTATCTCTCCGACGGATCCTACGTCGATGCCACGGATATCCGCACGGTTCCTCCGCCGCCGTCCGGAACAGGGCGGGATTCGGCCGCGCGGCATCGGGCATGGCTGATCGACGACGCGGACATGGTGTTCGATCCCGTATGCGGACAGACCTGCACCGACCGGATACGACGCAATCTGTATCGGGAGGGCGTGGCCCTTGTTGTGGCGGTGGAGCATCCGCACAGCCTGCAACGCCCCGACTTCTTCCGCACCAGACTTGTCTTTCCCTCCGGCGACCGCGCCACCGATCTGATGAACGGCATCCCCTCCGAGCTGCTGAACCAATTCGGCCATGAGGAATTGACCACACCCGGCCGTGGCGTGCTGGTCGAACCCGGCAGGGCCACCGTGGTGCAGTGCATGGTTCCTTCCGGTTCCTTCACCAAGCCTGCGTTTTTTCCCGGCGAAACCTCTTGAAAAGTCGATGATTTCGTGGTTATCTGAATAATGTTTGTTCCGGAAGTCGGATATTGCGATTGAGGAGTGCGAGGAAACCATGAGCAGCGCTTACGATTGGCGAGCCAAAGCCGCGTGTCGGGACAAGGATCCCGAACTGTTCTTCCCCGTCGGCAACACCGGTGCCGCCTATCAGCAGATCGAGGAGGCCAAGGCCGTGTGCCGGACCTGCAAGGTCATCGATGCCTGCCTCAAATGCGCTCTGGACACCAATCAGGATTACGGTGTCTGGGGTGGTCTCAGCGAGGACGAGCGGCGCGCGCTGAAGCGTCGCGCCATGCGCGCCCGCCGCTCCCAGGCCATGCAGATGCAGGTGTGAGAACCAAAAACCGGTCAACCGATGGCGAGGGGCCTTCCGCGAATGGCGGAAGGCCCCTCAGTGTATCTGCGACTCCCGTGCATCCGGCATGGACCGCGGGAGTCGCCGGTCAGGATTCGTTCTGCGCGGCGCGCAGCTTCATGTCCAGGATGACGCGGGTGCCGCCCTCGCGACGGGGCTCCCAACGCACGGTGCCACCGAAATCGTTCTTGACGAAGGTGTTGATGATCTGCGTGCCCAGACCAGATCCGGAGGAACGAGCCATGCCGTTGTTCTCCTCCTGTTCCAAGCCCACGCCGTCATCCTCGACCACCACGTTGAGGTTGTTGCCGCCACGGCCCACGGATACCGTGATATGGCCCTCTTTACGGCCTTCGAACCCATGCTCGATGGCGTTGGTGATCAGCTCGGTGAGCACCAGCGACAGCGGCGTGGCGTCCTGCGCCGGCATCATGCCGAACTTGCCTATGAAATCGATGTCGATATGCTGGTCGCGCATCGTGGCCAGGTCCACGCTCATCTTCAGCAGGTTCGAGATCACCTTGTCGAAGTCGACGATCTCGTCGACCGTCTGGCTCAGTCCCTCGTGCACCATCGCGATGGTCTGCACGCGGCGCTGCGCCTCGGCCAGCTCCTTCTTGACCTCCTGGGACTTGGTCTTGCGCGCCTGGAGCCGCAGCAATGCGGACACCGACTGCAGGTTGTTCTTCACCCGGTGGTGGATCTCGGAGATCGCCGCGTCCTTGGTCTGCAGCTCTTTCTCGCGACGGCGCAGCTCCGTGACGTCACGGCACAGCACGATGCCGCCCGTCCTGCCGTTCGCGTCATACAGCGGCAGCGAACGCATCGAGACCGCGGAACGGTTCGCGTCGAGTTCGGAATCGACGGCGGCCTTGCCGCTCAACACCAACGGCAGCGTTTCCGGCACCGGATCGTTCTTGCGCAACAGCTGGGTGCCGATCTCGCTCAGGTACTGGCCGATCATGGCACGCAACGACCCCAGACGACGGAAGCAGCTGATGGCGTTCGGGGAGGCATAGCGCACCACGCCGTCCACGGTCAGTACGATGAATCCGTCCGACACGCGGGCGATATGCCGCTGGTTCATCACCGAATCACGGTACGGGAACTGTCCGCGGGGAATCATCTCATACAACTGCTTGCCGGCGTTGATGCTTTCCGACTCATAGCGGCCGTTCGATTCACGTGTGGCCATGTTGGTCTCGCGCACCACCAGGCCGAGGGTCTTGCCGTTATGCCGAACCGGCGCATACACGTTGCATACCGTGGACTTGCCCACGGTACGCAGCACGGTGGAACGGAACACGGACCCCGAGCGCATGGCCAGGTCCAGCTCGCCGTACAGGTCCTCGTCCACCCCCTTGCCGACCACGTCCTCCTCACGCAGGCTCATCACGGTGGAGGGGCGGCATTGCTCGGCGATGATGTACCTGCCGTCGCCATTCTGCACGATGAGCAGCAGGTCGGCGAAACTCAGGTCGGCGATGACCTGCCAGTCCGCCACGAGTTGATGCAGCCATTCGCGGTCGTAGTTGTCCAGATCGGGACGACTCGCCAGTATCTCGGAAAAATCAGCCATGTGCTCCACATTACCCCAGCGCGTGTCCGAATACGGCGATATCCGTAACCTACGATAACGTAGGTTACGGTTGCGTAACCATTATCCGGGAGGACCCATGAGCCGGCATACCGACGAGCAAATCGAACGCACACGGGCGGCCGTCATCGAAGCGCGCGAGCAGGCCCTGCAGGCCAAGGCCGACGCCGTGCGCGTCAAGGCCCGCAACAAGGCCGACAACATCCGCCGCAAGGCGGAGACCAAGGCCAAACTCGCCATCGCCAAGGGCGAGGCGCGCGCCGCCAAACTCGAAGGCATCGCCCCCGCCGAGGTGGAACGCAAGATCAGACTGGATGTGCACGGCCGGCCCAAACCGGCCATGCGCGGATGGATTCATCTGGCGGCCGCGCCGCTTTCGCTAGCGGCGGGCATCGTGCTGATCTGCCTGGCACAGGGGGCGCAGCTCAAGTGGGCCTGCGCGGTGTTCATGGTCTGTTCGCTGGTGCTGTTCGCCAACTCCGCGGCCTACCATCTGGGCGACTGGTCGCCGCGCGTGACCGACGTGCTGCGCCGCATCGACCACCTCAATATCTTCCTGCTCATCGCCGGCACCTATACCCCGGTCTCGTTCGCCCTGGAGCCGTTCTGGAGGAACGCCATCATCGGCGGCATGTGGGCCTGCACCTCGGTCGCCATGATCGTGCATGTGATCTGGATCAGCGCGCCACGCTGGCTGTACACCATCACCTACATCGTCTTCGGCGTCTCCGGCGTGGCGTTCATGTGGCTGTTCTGGGTCTCCCCCTATGCCGGCCCGCCGGTGGTGATTCTGCTGGCCGCGGGCGGTGCCTGCTATATCGCCGGCGCCATCGTGTACGCGCTGCGCAAGCCCGACCCCTGGCCCCGCGTGTTCGGATTCCATGAGATCTTCCACTGCGGCACCGTGGCCGGGTACGCATGCCAGATGGTGGCGATCTACATGGTCATCGTCAGTCTCTGGCAATAAAGCCTGGAATATCAACGATTCACCAACCCTGGATTCTCGCTATCCCGTTCTTTGCTCACATTATGCCCACATTCCGCAGAAACCATGGCGCAACAGTTGGAAATGCTGACCGGCCAGGTCGACCAGGCGAAGAAGAACAGCGTCGGCGAGGGCGTATGGGTCGTAGGACAGGATATCGAAGCAGGAACATATCGTGCCACGCAACCGGTATCCAGCAGCTGCTATTGGGAGATCAGTACCGGACAGGGAGGTTTCGACATTATCGATAACGACATTCCCGGTGGCGGATACCCGCAGGTCACGCTGACGGATGGGCAGCATTTCAAGCTCAGCTCCTGTGGAACTTGGGCAAAACAATGACCATATACGAACGGCCCCGCTTCGGCGGGGTCTTCTCGTAAGTAACATTCGCCTGCGAGAACTCGACTTACGAGAAAACTACGGATTCCGTAAAGGTGCGTTTTCGTGGCGATATCGGACCTCTTACACCAAGTCCCTCACCATGGCCACCACGTCATGGTTGACTTCGTTGATCCTCTTATCGGACAGCATGCCTCCGACGGTCATCATGCGGCAGTCCTTGTCGAGAACGCGGAATGCATCGGAATCCCACGTATCTGGCGTGCTGGTCAGTCTCAGCAGGTACAGGCGGTATTCGTATTCGCGGACCTCGTTGTGTTCGGTGGACAGTTTGCTGTTCGTGTTCGTGCCGACGAGGCGGAGGCTCGATGGCTTGATGTCCATACCGTATTCGCGGTTGAGGTATTCCGCCATATTTGCCTTGTCGGTCTCGTAGTCGCCGTTGGTGCGGTGGTTGGGGAAGAAGTCGCAGTCCCACCCGTTGTCGTGGTAGAGAAGGTACTGGTTGGGTCTGTCGGCGCTTGTCACCGCGACGATTGAGCTTCTGATGAGTTTTCTGTTCAACGCGGTCACATCCTTGTACATGTCTTCGTCGGTGTATCTGCTGGTTATCGATTTGCGAAGATTATATCCGCCGATAATTAACGATATTATCGCGAAGGCACCATATCCGATCTTGGCGAGCATGCACGGCGCACTGTTCACGGTTGGGATGTAGAAGATCGCAGCGATGACGTTAGCCGCTGCCGACACGACCGGACCGGAGCCTATATGCGGTCTTCTGTCGCGGAGCAGCGAGTGCAGCTCGTTCTCGTCGATTCTCAGCATCTTCGTGCGTTTTCCTTGATTGTCAGGTTGCCTTTAGTTGGTATTGTACGGGCACACGATGAAAAGACAAGTGAGCGAATCACGGTTTTCGTTTCAAGATTTAACGTCATCGCATCTTGTATTGAGCTGCCTCCCATTTCTTGGACATGGAAATCAAAGTCCGAGAGATGGGAGGCTTTTTATGTCAATCGACCTGCGACTGAGCATGACCGCTCGCTCAGGGAGCTGGCCGCCGGCATGTTCGAGAGGGGGCTCGGGCGCAAATCCGTTGCGGGCGCCCTCGGGATTCCGGAGGAGGCCGTGAGAAAATGGCAGCAGACGCACCGGTCCGTGGGGAGGGACGGCCTGCTGAGCATGGGCAAGACGCACGCGAGATACGACTTCGAGACCAAGGTCGCCGCGGCCAGCGCCGTGGTCGACGGCGGCATGGCCGAGACCGAGGCGATGGCGCGCTACGGGATAGCGAGCCTCTCGCCGCTGAAGCAGTGGTGCCGCCTCTACCGCGAGGGCGGCGCGGAGGCGCTCCCGAACCGGGAGAAGGCCCTAGCGGTCGCCGAGCTTTCAGGGCAGCACGACCTCGCCGACCTGTTGGGGGCCGCCGGGCTCGCCAGGTCCACGTACCACTATGCGCTCACGCACCCGAAGCGCCCGACCAGGCCGGAGCCGCGGACGCGGGTAGCCGAGATCTTCGGCAAGCTCCCCAACGGCGTCGGCCACCGCCAGGTGGCGATGGAGCTGCGGGCCGTGGACGGCGCCCGCATCGCGGACAAGACGGTGCTCAAGATGATGCGCGAGATGGGGCCGCGCAGCGGCATCCGCCGCGAGACCGACTACCACAGGTACAACTCGTACAAGGGCCCGGTCGGCGAGATCTTCGAGAACGTCATCGGCCGCGACTTCGAGGCGGACTGGCCGTGGCAGAAGATGGGGACCGACGTCACCGAGTTCAAGCTCTCCTTCGGCAAGGCCTACCTCGCGCCGGCCTACGACTTCGGCAGCAAGGAGATCGTGGCGCGCTCCATATCTCTGCATCCCGACCTCGCCCAGCAGGAGGAGATGCTGGAGGCGCTCGTCGCCGCCAAGCCAGAGGGCGCGACTGGGACGACTTCGAGTCGTTCAAGCGCGACCTCGAGGAGTACATCGTCCACTGGAACAATACGAGGCGGCAGATCAAGCCGAAGGGCCTGACCCCGGCCGAATTCCGGGGTCAGGCCCTTCGGAAGGCCGCCTAGCGGTTATGATTTAACGCGTCCAAGATTCGGAGCGCAGTTCACTTGCGAGCACCGGGGCCTGTTCGATTGATGGGTGTCAGTTCAGCGGCTTGGCGTCCTTGATTGTCACCGAGATCTCGCGGCCGTTGGGGGCCTGGTAGCTCACGGTGTCGCCGGCGTGCGCGCCCATGATGGCGGCACCGATCGGCGATTCGGGGCTGATCACGTCATAGTCGGTGGCCACGGCGATGTCGCGGGAACCCAGCACGACCACCATCTCGCGGCCGGCCATATCCATCGTGACCACGGAGCCGTTGCCCACCAGGCCGGCCTCCGGCGCCTCAAGGATCTTGGCGTTGCGCAGCTTGACGATCAGCTCGTTGATGCGCCCCTCGTTCTTGCCTTGCTCCTCACGCGCGGCCTGGTAGCCGCCGTTCTCTGACAGATCGCCCTCGGCGCGCGCGGCGGCGATGCGCTCGGTGATCTCGTCGCGGTACTCCCCCTCACGCCAGGTGAGCTCCTCCTTGAGCTTGTCATACGCCTCCTGCGTCAGCAGGATCGTCTTTTCCTCAGTCATGATTCCTCCTTTTGCACGGACTCATTGGCAGCCAAGTCTAATACGGAAGACGGCTCGGCGCCATGCATGTCCGTTTATGACAAGGCGCCGATCGATGCCGGCGCCTTCCCTTTTCGCGAATATCCGTCAGCGGGTCGAGATGATGTCGATGACGAACACCAGGGTATCGCCGCCGCCGATGCCGGCCTGCGGCACGCCACGAGAACCGTAGCCGTACTCCGGCGGGATGGATACGACCAGTCGGGAGCCAACGTTATGCCCCGGCACGGTCTGGTCCCAGCCCTTGATGACCTGCCCGACGCCGATGCCGAAGCTCGCCGGCTGATGACGCACGAAGCTGGAGTCGAACGGATCGGTGCCGCCCCACACCACGCCGTGATAGTTCACGGTCACGGTATCGCCGCGGCGCACCATCGGGCCATCGCCCTCCACCAGCTCCACGACCTTCAGACCCTTCGGGGCCTCGTCGGACGGGAATTCGATAACGGGCGAAGCGCCGAACTCGGCGTTCACCACAGGCATGCTGTCTGCCATCTTGACCTCCTTCAACACAGAATGTCTCATAGCCTAGCACAACGCCGTCAGCATTCCACCACGTTGACGGCCAGACCGCCCTTGGACGTCTCCTTGTATTTGGCCATCATGTCCTCGCCGGTCTGCTTCATCGTCACGATGGCCTGATCCAGGCTCACGATATGCGAGCCGTCGCCCACCATGGCCATGCGCACCGCGTTGATGGCGGTGTTCGCGCCCATCGCGTTGCGTTCGATGCACGGGATCTGCACCAGTCCGCCCACCGGATCGCAGGTCAGTCCCAGATTGTGCTCGATACCGATCTCTGCGGCGTTCTCCACCTGCTCCGGGGTGCCATCCAGCACCGCGGCCAGTCCCGCGGCGGCCATCGAACAGGCCACGCCCACCTCGCCCTGGCAGCCGACCTCGGCGCCGGAGATCGAGGCGTTGCGCTTGAACAGGTAGCCCACGGCCCCCGCGGTCAGCAGGAAACGGATCACGCCCTCCTCGTCGGCCACGTCCACGAAATGCCAGTAATACAGCAGCACGGCGGGGATGATGCCGGCCGAGCCATTGGTCGGCGCGGTGACGATGCGGCGTCCGCCCGCGTTCTCCTCGCTCACCGCCAGCGCGAACAGGTTGACCCACGCGGCGTCCGAGGATTCCAGCACGATGTCGATGCGTCCCGCGTCACGTTTGAGGATGTCGCCGTTGGTGGCCAACCGCGCGTACATCCCCGGTGCGCGCCGCGGCACATCCAGGCCGCCGGGCAACACCGGCTCGGTGCTGGAGCAGCCGTTGGCCACGCATTCGCGCATCACGCGCCACACCGTGAGCAGACGTTCACGCACCTCGTCGGCGGGGCGGACCGCGGTCTCGTTCGCCCACACCACATCGGCGATGGACATGCCCTGCCGGCGGCAGATGGCGATCAGTTCGTCGCAGGTGGTGAACGGGTACGGCACCCCCGTATCCGCAGGCGACTCCCCCGTATCGGACCCGGCGGCTTCGTCATCGGATCCGGCATCGGATGGCGCCGTGACGCGTTCATGGTTGCCGACCAGTCGGTCATCCGCATTGCCGCGCTGGATGAATCCGCCGCCGATCGAATACCACACCTGTTCGTCCACAGTGCCGCCGTCCGCGTCGAACGCCTCGAACCGCATCCCGTTGGGGTGGGCGGCCAAGCGCCGCCACTGGTCGAACACCACGTCACGGCCGTAATCGAAGCCGATAACGCGTGTGCCGTTCAGCGCCAGGCTGCCGGCATCCTCGCATGTCTCACGGATATGCAGCAGGTGATCGGTATCCACGGTTTCGGGCAGATGGCCTTCCAATCCCGCCACCGCGGCACGGTCGGTGCCATGCCCCAATCCGGTCAGCGACAGCGAGCCGTACAGGGTCACCCGCACGCGATGCACACCGTCGAGCAGACCGCATTCGGCCAGCGAGGACACGAAGGCGTGCGCGGCACGCATCGGCCCCACCGTATGAGACGAGCTCGGCCCCACGCCGATTGAGAACATATCGAGGATGCTGAACACTGGCACTCCTTTTGGGCGGTCCATTGGTTACGAAAACGGCCCCGCCCATCACGTGGGACGGAGCCGCGTATCAGTGCCCCCGGCGGGACTCGAACCCGCAAGCCGAAGCGGCCGATTTTAAGTCGGCTGCGTATACCATTTCGCCACGGGGGCACGGCCAGTGCACCGGCCACACTGTATTATGCCACGATTATCGCGCGGTGAGAAGACGCCTGCCGTAATCCAGCACAATACCGTCCAACAGGCCGTGTTCGCTGGCCATGAACGAGTCGATCGCCACACCGTGATCGGCCTTGGCAGCCTCGCCGATGCGGGCCAGCACACGGCTCCACACCAACGCGCCACCGCCGACCACGTCGATGCGGCCGGGGTGGATGGTCCTGTATTCGCGGCGCTCCTCACGCGGCATGCGCAGGAACCGGTCGTTGACGGCGAACGCGTCCGGGAACGGCACACGGACGCCATCCACCAGACGGTGGTCATACTCCTTGAGTCCCATCGTCAGGGCGGTCATCGTCGTCACCGTGCCCGACACGCCGATGATGGTCCGTGCCTTGCCGGCGGGCACGACGCGGAAGGCCTCATCGATATGCTCATCGATATCGGCGATGGCCTCGGCGATCTCGTCGTCGGTCGGCGGATCGGTATGCAGATGCCGTTCGGTCATGCGCACCGAGCCGATGTTCATCGAGAACGCCGCCTGCACCTCGGTCTTCGGCGCGGTCACGCCGTCGCCGCCCAGCACCAGCTCGGTGGATCCCCCGCCCAGATCGATCACCACATAGGGGGCCTCCAGGTCGCGTTCGACCACGCTGGTGGCGCCCAGGAAGCTCAGGTCGGCCTCCTCGGTGCCGGGAATCACCTCGGGGCGCACACCGAGGATGCGTTCCATGGCGTCTTCGAACTGTTCGCGGTTCTCGGCATCGCGTGTGGCCGACGTGGCCACGAAGCGGATGCCGTCCACCGGATGCTCCCTGAGGATCTCGGCGAACTCCCCCGCGGCCGCATAGGCGCGCTCCAACGCCTCATCCGCAAAGCGGTGCGTCTGGTCCACGTCCTGTCCCAAGCGGATGACGCGCAGGGTACGGGGGACGATCTCCTCCATACCGTGTTCGTCGACGCGCGCCACCTTCAAACGAATCGAATTCGTGCCGCAATCGATGCCGGCCACCGTTACCGAAGCCATATCCGTCTTCCCTCCCTCAACCGTTGTCTGCCGTGTGCCACGCACACCCGTTATTCAACCGTACACCGGCACACGTCGGGGCTGAACTCGTCGCGGATGCGCGCCAAGGTCAGGTCGCCGATCGGGTTGGCCCCCTGGCCCATCACCAGCGTCTGGGCAAGCAGCGCGTGCAGGCATTTGACGCGGGTCGGCAAGCCTCCGGCGCTGATGCCCTCGATATGCTCCTCGCTGTCGCCCAGCCGTCCGGCCAGCTCGTGCCGGAAGGCCAGATACAACCGGTGCGCGCGCTCATACGCGGCCCGCACCTCATCATCTTGGGCAAGCAGCTCGTTGTATTCGGCCATCACGCCTTCGGCTTCGACATGCGAAGCCGCCTTCACCGCCTCAGGGCCGGTCAGGTAGCAGGTGGTGGGGAACGGGATGCCGCCGGACAGCAGCGGCCGCGTGATGACGGCCAGGGGCCTGCCGCACACGCATCGCGCGCCGACGGCCACCATGCCGCGCGGATACCGGCCAAGCTGCCGTTCCACAATCGCCATATCCTCGTCGGTGGCGGGATCCTGCAGGCAACGGTCGACGAGTTCGACCGCGATTCGGGCGATGTCCTCGCTCTGATTCACTTATTCCTCTCCTGACATGTCTGTGGTGTCGGTCTGGGATTGCGGCTGCTGCCGTGCGGATTCGCCGGTATCTCCCGCGGAGGTGTCCTGCCGGTCCACCTGTTCGAAGGAGTAGGCGAGCTCCTCGTACCATGGCAACGACTGGCTGTCCGATGCGTCGTTGTCCTGCTGCCGTTCGGCGTCGGTCTGGCCGGTCACGGCCTCGGGGTGCAGCACACGCACCGCCTGCTCCCCGGGGAAGACGAATCCCAACCGTTCGCGGGCCTGCGCGGTGACGTAGGCCTCGTCATCCCATCGTTTGATCTCGTTCTCAAGATCCTGCTTCTCGGCTTCCAAAGCAGCTTCCTGACGCTTGAGACCGTTGAGGTCGGATACCGTCAGCGCATACGTATAGAACGTGGAAACCAGCTGGATGGCGCCCAACGCCACAATGAACAGGGCGATGAAGAACGAGATCGGCCCGGCGCTGCCGCGACCGGCCTTCGCCGTGGGCTTGCCTGGTCTGCGGGTGCGGGTCGTTCTG
>NZ_DGVO01000026.1:0-233 GCF_002394995.1 Bifidobacterium sp. UBA4282 | reverse complement strand
TCATAGACATGAAAATACCCGCCGCATTCGACTTCACGGATGCGGCGGGCGGGAAGCTATGCGCTCGTTACAGGCCTACACGGCCCGGCGATCACATGTACTTCTTGCAGGCCTTGAAGGCGCTGTAGCCGGCGTACTGAGCGGTGGAGCCGAGCTCCTCCTCGATCTCGAGCAGACGGTTGTACTTGGCGATGCGCTCGCCACGGGCCGGGGCACCGGTCTTGATCTGGCCG
>NZ_DGVO01000031.1:27293-27708 GCF_002394995.1 Bifidobacterium sp. UBA4282 | reverse complement strand
CTGGCCGCGCAGTGGTGCGACGAGGTGGTGATGATCCGACCATAGTTCGCACTACCTCGAGGTTTTCTGATTCAACCGCCGTTTTCCAAGGGGCGTCTCCACGAAACCCGAGGTAGTGCGAACCGCTATGACGCAGCCTCAATCAGCGTGCGGGTGTACTCGCTCCGCGGCTCCCGCAGCATCCGGGCCGTCGGCCCCTCCTCCTCGACACGTCCGTCATGCAGGACCACGATGCGGTCGGCCAGATGCTGTACCACGCCCAGATCATGGGAGACCACAATCAGCGCCATATCCGGCGTCCGCCTGCGGATAACGGCGAACGCCTCAAGGATCTGGACGCGCGCCGCCACATCGATGGCGCTCATCGGCTCGTCGGCCAGCAGCACCTTGGGATTGTTGACGATGGCGCGCGCAA
>NZ_DGVO01000031.1:27000-27237 GCF_002394995.1 Bifidobacterium sp. UBA4282 | reverse complement strand
GGCGCGCGCAATGGCCACGCGCTGCGCCTGGCCGCCCGACAGGTCCGCCGGATAGCGGTTCAGGAACGTCGAGGGCTCCAGACCGACCGTGTCCAACGCTTCGGCGCAACGGCGGGCGACATCATCGGAGCCCATGCCACGACGGCGCAGACGCAACGGCTCGCCCACCGAACGCGCCACCGTCCACCGCGGATTCAGCGAGGCGAACGGATCCTGATACACCAGTCCCGAATCCCG
>NZ_DGVO01000031.1:24941-26947 GCF_002394995.1 Bifidobacterium sp. UBA4282 | reverse complement strand
GAACCCCGCCGCAACGCCTGGTATCCGGAGGCATGGGAGCCGCCCGTCACATCCGCCCCCTCATACGCCACCGTTCCGGCGTCAGCGGTCTCCAATCCCAGCAAGATGCGGGTCAGCGTGGATTTGCCCGATCCGGAACCGCCGATTACGGCCAGGCACTCCCCCGCATGCACCGCAATCGACACGTCGAATAGCACCTGCCGGCGCTCGGACCGCCGTCCGAACCATTTGTCGATATGACTCCCCTGCAGCACCACATCATTCGTCATGCTCATGCCTCGCCTTCGTGTTCTTCAGTGCGTTCGCCGGCCGCCGCGGCGCCCTCAGACGCATCACAGTCCGACCCCGAAGCACTGCCCGACGCCGGGGTACCAACACGCGAGTCGCCGTCAGGTCGCATCGTCCGCAACGTCAGCGCACGGGCCGCCCGGACCAGCCGCGCAGTCCGTTCGTCCTGCGGTGCGGCGAGCATCGAGGCCGTCTCGCCGGTTTCCACCACCGAACCCTCGTCCAGCACCACGCAACGGGTAGTGGCACGCGTCAGCACCGAGAAATCATGGGTGATGAACAGCATCGAAGCGCCCGCCTCATCGACCAGGGACACCAATAGATCCACAATCTGCCGCTGGGTAATCGAGTCGAGCGCCGTGGTCGGTTCGTCGGCCACGATCAGCCGCGGCGAGGTGATCAGCGCGGTGGCGATGCCGACACGCTGCCGCTGCCCGCCGGAGAGTTCATGGGGGAATTTGGCCGCGACGTCGGCCGGCAGACCGACCTTGGCCAGCATGGCGTTCACGCGCTCGACGCGTTCGGAACGGGTCAGATCGTAGTGCAGCCGTAACGGCAGCTCGACCTGCCTGCCCACGGGGAGCACCGGATTCAATGATGCGCCCGGATTCTGGAAGACCATGCCCGTATACCGGCCGCGCAGATCGGCCAGCGTGCGGTCGGCGGCACCGATGACCTCCGAGCCACCGAGCATGACCGAGCCGGCCACCGTCACATCCGGCGGCAACAGGCCCAGCATCGCGCGGGCGATCATCGACTTGCCCGAACCGGATGACCCGATCAGTCCCACGCGCTCCCCATCGCCGATCGACAGGTCGACGCCGTGAACGATCTCCTTGCCGCCGATGGCGATGCGCAGATCGCGAATATCAACGCCCATGGCCGTCCTCCTCCATGCGGGTCGCGCCCGCGGCCCGCCGCAGTTCC
Organism: Bifidobacterium sp. UBA4282; assembly: GCF_002394995.1. Taxonomy (NCBI): domain Bacteria; kingdom Bacillati; phylum Actinomycetota; class Actinomycetes; order Bifidobacteriales; family Bifidobacteriaceae; genus Bifidobacterium; species Bifidobacterium sp. UBA4282. The sequence goes on along the minus strand of NZ_DGVO01000031.1, from coordinate 25,732 downwards.
GGATTCGTCACCGGGTCGATCGCATCGCGCAGGGCGTCGCCGAACAGGTTCAACGCCACAACCGCCACGGTCACCACCAATCCCGGCCACAGCACGGTCAACGGATACACGGTAATGAACCGCACGGTGGTGGCCAGCGAATGCCCCCAACTGGGGGTGCCCGATGGCACGCCCACGCCCAGATAGGTCAGCCCCGATTCGGCGAGCACCGCGGTTCCCGCGGACAGCGACAGCTGCACCAGCATAACCGGTAGGATATTCGGCACGATATGACGGAAGAACACATACGCGCCCGACGCCCCGTTGGACACCGCGGATTCCACGTAGTCCGATTGCGCGGCCAACAGGGCCTGCGGCCGCGCCACGCGGGCCAGGTTCAGCCCGTATCCGAAGCCGCAGGCGATGACGATCACCGCAATCGAAGCGCCCAACGGCACCGCCAGCACCAGGGCGATCAGCACGGTGGGGATCGAGATCAGCGCGTCGACCACCACAACCGAGGCGCCAGCCAACGGCGTGTGCCGCGACACCATGGCGGCCACGAACAACAGCCCGAGCGCGGCGGCAACCAGCACCGTCAGGATCACGATGAGCAGGTCCGTGCGGGAGCCGGCCATCAGCCAGCTGAACACGTCGGCGCCGGTACCGTCCGTACCCAGCCAATGCTCGGCAGAGGGCGACTGCCAGGTGTGGTAGCCGTCGGTCCGCATCAGCGGCTGCGGCGTCCAGAACAGCGACACCACCGATATCGCCGCCCACAGGCCGAGCACCACCAGCGGGAATCGGCCGCC
>NZ_DGVO01000031.1:19460-24889 GCF_002394995.1 Bifidobacterium sp. UBA4282 | reverse complement strand
GGGAATCGGCCGCCGGCGTGCCGCCACATCGAGCGCAATACCGTGGCGGCGTAACCGATTGCAGCCTTCATGCGGACACCTCATTTCCACTGATGGACGCCTTGAGCCTGGGGTCCAGGGCCCGATGCGCCAGGTCGACCAGCAGGCCGATGAGCAGGAAGAACGCGGCGAGCATGAACAGCTCGCCCTGCACGGCGATCAGGTCGCGGTTACCCACATCGGTCACCAAGCCGGTGCCCAGACCGGGCAGGGCGAACAGGTTCTCGATGACCATCACGCCGGTGATCATCTCAGCGAAGGTCAGTCCCACCACGGACACCATCTGCGGCATGGCCAGCCGCAGGCCCACCCGCAGCACCGCCTGCGTGCGGGTCATGCCGCAGGACATCGCCATCTCGATGTACCCGGAGGAGGCGAATTCGCCCAACGCCGACCGCGTGTACCGCATCAGGCTGGCGCCCACGATGATGCCCACGCTCAAGGCGGGCAGTATCAACGAGGTCAGCGCCCGGCCCGGTGCGCCCCAGCCCGCGGCGGGGAAGCCCTGCGAGGGCAGGACGCCGATCAGGCCCACGCCGCGGCCGAACAGCAGGATCAGCAGCATGCCGCTCCACAGCGCGGGAATGGCTCCGCCGACGATGGAGACCAGCCGGTAGGCGGCGCGGGCGCGATGCCCGCGGGCCAAGGTGGCCGCGCACCCCAGCGGGATGCCGATCACCAGGGCGACGAGCAGGCCGAGCGTGATCAGCGGGAAGGTGATGAAGGCCCGCACCCCCACCTGCTCGCTGACCGAACGACCGGTGAGCATGGAGGCGCCGAGGTCGCCGTGCAGCAGGTTCGCGCACCAGTCCAGGTACTGCACGGCCAGCGGACGGTCAAGCCCCAGCTCGGCGCGCAGTTGGGCCACCCGTTCCGGCGGCGAGTTCACGCCGGCCATCACCGCGGCCACATCGCCCGGCAGGATGCGCAGCATGGCGAACACCGCCACCGAGATGGCCAGCAAGGCCACCACGAACAACGCCAATCGGCGAATGATAAACCTCAATTACATCCCATTCCTCACTCAGTAGGCGATTTTGGCATTCAGTTGGAAACCGAACCGAGGTACGACGTGTGGTTCGCAGGGAATTCCCGCGATTCCAGCCTGTTAGCCGACGTCAGGTTCCCAACTGAACGCAGAAATCCCCAACTGGACGCAGTCATACCGGGTCACGCCGTATAGGACAGATCCCACAGGGGCAGCTGGGTCTGGTTGAGGTTCACCGGGAAGCCCTCCACGCCGTTGACCCATGCGGTGGTAATGCGGTAGTTGAACAGCCAGTCGGCGGGTGCATCCTCGGACACGATCCGGGCGGCCCGCCGCAGCAACTCGTCGCGGTCCGCGTCGTCGGTGGCGGCGAGCGCCTGCGCGTACAGGCTCTGCACCTCGGGGTTGTCGTAGTTGTAGTAGTACTCCGGATCGGCCCACTGGTAGAAGTCATGGCTTTCGTTGTGGTCCACGAGCGAGAGGTCGTAGTCCTTGTTCGTGTACACGTCCTGCAGCCAGGTGGAGAACTCCACCACCTCCACCTTCAGGTCGATGCCGATCTGCGCCAGTTGCGAGCGCAGCTGGTCGCCCAGGTCGGTGCCGTACGTGTTCGAGTATTCCAAGCGCAGCGTCAGCGGGTTGTCCAGCCCGTACCCGGCCTCTGCCATCAGCTCCAGCGCCTTGTCCACATCGTGCGGGTACAGGTCGGTCAGGTCCTCGTATCCGGGGTCGAGCGAGGGGATCGGCCCGCCGAGCGGCGCGTCGGCGCCGCCGCGCGAGGCGATGAGCTCCTCATGGTCGATGGCGTACCGGATGGCCTGCCGGATGCGCGGATCCGAGGTGTGTTCGCCGGCGCCGTTGAAGGCCAGCACGTACTTGTCGGTGCCGTCCCCGGCCTGCACCGTGTAGTGGTCGGGGTCGTCAGCGAACTGGCCGGCCAGGTTCTCGCTGATCGGCGCCAGCACCTGCACGTCGCCGGAGGCCAGGGCGTTGACGGCTGCATTGTCGTCGGTGAAGTACCGGACGACCACGGTCTCGGTCTTCGCCCGATGCTCACCCCAGTAGTTCGGATTGGCCTTCAGCGTGATCGAGTCGTTGGCGCGGAACTCGCTGACCAGATACGGGCCGGATCCGATGGCCTCGGTTTTCATGTCGTATTCGGCGTCCTGGTCGAAGACCAGGCCGCAGCGTCCGGCGAGCGTCCACAGCAGGTTGGAGTTCGGCGCGCTCAGGCGCAGCTCCACGGTGTTCGGGTCGACGGCCGTGATCGAGTCGAAGTTGGTCAGCGAGCTGGCGTCATGGTACTGCTTGCCCACCAGTTCTTGGATGGACCAGACCACGTCATCGGCGTTGAGTTCGTCCCCGTTGGAGAAGCTCATGCCCTCGTTGAGGTGGAACGTGTAGGTCAGTCCGTCCGCGCTCTCCTCCCAGCTGGCGGCGAGCGCGGGCACGACCTGGTTGTTCTCGTCCCGGGCCACGAGGCCTTCGTACACGTTGCCGATGAGGATCTGGTCGAGCGCCGACCCCGACTGGTTGCGGATGTCCAGGTTGGTGGGGGCGAGTTTCAGCCCGATGGTGACGGTGTCGCGCCGCCCGGTCTGCTGCGCCGCCGGACGGGTGACGACGGCGATAATGCCGATGACGACGGTCACCACGGCCACGGCCGCGACGAGAATCCATACCCATGGACGGCGACGCGGCGTTTTGACGCGGGCGTTGAGCGAGGCATCCGTGCTGGCCTCGTTGGTCGGTGATGCGGGTGCTGGTGATGATGAGGTTGCGCCGGTCTGGCCGTGCGCACCTGGTTGTTCAGCCATGACAATCCTTATGCGTTGCGTATGGTGATGATGCGATTCGTTTGTTGCGGTTGGCCGCCCGTCCGGGTCGTCCACCGCGCACCATTGTAGACCTGCCTATGTCCGAGCCGATATGATGGAGGCATGTTACTTGCAGTGGATATCGGCAATACGAATATCGTGCTCGGTTTCCTGGAGGGGGAACAGATCGTGGGCACGTACCGGATCACCACGAAGGCGGATCACACCTCGGACGAGTACGGGCTGATGATCACCGAGTTCCTGCGAATGAGCGGGTACACGCCGCAGGATGTGGATGATGTCATTGTGGCCTCCGTGGTGCCGAAGGTGATGCACTCCTTCCGTGCCAGCATCGTCAAGTTCCTGGATATCGACCCGATGGTGGTCGGCCCCGGGGTCAAGTCGGGGATGAACATCCGCATCGACGACCCGAAGTCGCTGGGGGCGGATTGTCTGGCCGACTGCGCCGGCGCCTACTACGTGTACGGAGGGCCTGCGCTGGTGGCCGATTTCGGCACGGCGACCACGTTCAACTATGTCGATGCGCGCGGCACGATCACCTGCGGGCTAATCTCCCCGGGTCTGCGCACGGCCGCCGCCGCGCTGTGGACCGGCACCGCGCAGCTGCCCGAGGTGGAGATCACCCGTCCGGATTCGATTCTGGCCACCGGCACGAAGACGGCGATGCAGGCGGGCCTGTATTACAACTTCCTCGGCGGCATCGAGCGCACCATCATGCAGTTCCGCGAGGAGATCCGGGAGGATTTCCAGGTCATCGCCACCGGCGGGCTGGGCCGTGTGTTCATGGACGACACCGATCTGATCGATGTCTACGACCCGGATCTGATCTTCAAGGGCATGGCCAAGATCCACGCCCGCAACGTCTGACAACGTCCGACGCGGCCCGGCACCGGCACCCCGACCGGTGGCGGTCCGGCTTCCGAGCGGTCCGAGCCGTCAGGAGGCGCTGCTCATCGTGAACCCCTGATTGGTGCCGTATTCCAGCAGGTCACGCTGCCAGAGGGCCACGCCGTCCATCATGCTCACGCGCTGCCCGGGGTCCTCGGGCAGCGTGATCTCCTCGCCGTCCGCGGTCCGCTCCCCCGCCTCGATGCGGGCTTTGGCGGTGTTGTACCGCAGCGCCTTGGCCGACCATCGATAGGCGGTGCCGACGGTGTCGCTGAAATCGCTGCGCGCATACACCTCGAACGGCAGGTACTGGTAGCCCACCGACACCTCGCGCGCGGCCTGGGCCAGGACCTCATTGAACCGCTGACCGCCGAAGTACGGGATGTCGATGCCCCGCGAGTCGGTGATGGTGGTCCGCCCCAAGAACTCCTCGTCGTTCAGCGTGGCGTTGTCCGCGGGGAAGGCGCCGCCGGCCACGCGGGTGGCGATGCCCTGCGCATCATGGCAGACATAGTCGACGAACCGGAAGGCCGCTTCGGGTTTGCGGGTGGAGCGCAGCACGCCCATCGCCGATCCGCCGTTCTCCGCGTTGGTCTGCACGCCGTTCTCGGTGGGCATGGTGGTCACCCGCCACAATCCCGATCCTCCGGGCACATCCGCCAATAGCAGGGATGGCATCCACGCTCCGGAGAACAGCGATGCCACCTGCCCCGCGCCGAGCGCCGCCTTCCACTCGTCCGACCATGTGGTCAGGTTGGTGGCGACCAGTCCTTCGTCGATCATCCGTTGCCAGAATGCGGTGAACCGGGCCACGCCGGCGTCGGTGTCCAGGCAGACCGTCACCTCCTTGCCGTCGGCGGAGGTGAGGAACGGCCGGCCGCCGGCCAGCCAGACCATGGCGTTGAAGAAGCTGGCATCGCCGGCGTCGGCCGTGATGTACACGCCGATCTCCTTGAGCTTCCTGGCGGCCTCGTAGTAATCGTCCCAGGTGCGGATGGACGCGGCGTCGACCCCCGCCTGGCGGAACACGTCCTCGTTGTAGAAGAACGCCATGGGGCCGGAATCCATCGGCAGCCCGTATACGGTGCCGTTCAACTGCACCGAGGACCAGGTGCCCGGCGTATACTGCCCGGCGTAATCCGCCACACGGTCGGTGATGTCGAGCAGCTGTCCGCTGACCGCGTATTGCCCGAGGGCGTAGTACTCCAGCTGCACCACGTCGGGCAGGTTGTAGCCGTCCTGAATGAACCGATTGAGGTTGGTGTACCCGCTGGTGGCATCCAGTTCCACGCGGATATCCGGGTTGGCCCGTTCGAAATCCTCGATGACGGCGCGCATGCTGGGCTCCCAGGACCACACGGTGATCACGGTGCGCGTATCGGCGGCGGCCGCGCATCCGGAGGCCAGCGTCAGCAATGCGGCGCCGAGTCCCGCCGCCGCGATGCGGCGTATCCGCCGCCAGGCTCCCCCGTCACGCGTCATACCCGCTCCTTCAACGTATTACGGCCCTGCTGCACCATTCGGGCCTGTGTGCACCATGTAGTGTACGGCATCCGGCTGGATGCGGAACCACCACCCGCGGTATGCACACCGAATTCCCGCCGTCCGCCGACGCCTCCCATGCCCCGCGCTCCTGTCGCCGCGGCGCACCACAAACGAGGCGGCCCGCACCGGTC
>NZ_DGVO01000031.1:0-19396 GCF_002394995.1 Bifidobacterium sp. UBA4282 | reverse complement strand
GTATCAGGTGCGGGCCGCCTCATCGGTATTCAGTTATTGCTGCGAGGATTCGTTCACTCGACGGTGTAGCCCTGCTGCTCGGCGTACTCCTTGAGCGCGGTCTCCCAGGAGGCGATGCCCTCCTCGAGCGTGATGGACTTGTCGGTGAAGGCGCCGCCGGCATGGTCGGCGTAGACGTTGCGGGCGTTCACCTCGAACGGCAGGAACTTGTAGCCAGTGGAGACGTTGGCCGCCGCCTTGGCCAGGACCTCGTTGAACTTCTGGCCGCCGAAGTACTCGTGGGCGTTACCCTTGGAATCGGTCAGCGAGGTCATGTTCAGGAAGTCCTCGGAGGCGAGGGTCTCGTTATCAGCCGGGAAGGCGCCGCCTTCCACACGCACGCCGACGCCGTCGGCGTTGTGGCAGGCGTACTCGGCGAACTTGTACGCGGCCTCGGCCTTGGCCTCGTCATCGGTCTTGATGACGGCGAGCGAGGAGCCACCGTTCTCGGAGTTGGTCTCGGAGCCGTCGAGGGTCGGCATCTGGGCGATGCGCCACTTGCCGTCGCCGTCCGGGGCGCCGGAGAGCAGGTTGTACGGCATCCAGGCGCCGGTGAGCAGGGAGGCGATGGAGCCGTCGTTCAGGCCACGGTTCCACTCGTCGGTCCAGCCGGCGGTCTTGGTGTCGATGAGGTCCTCATCGATGAGCTTCTGCCAGAAGTCGATGAAGGACTGGACCTTGTCGTCGCCGGTCAGGTTGATCTTGACGGAGGTGCCGTCCTCGCCGGTCTCGAACGGGGTGGCGCCGGCCAGCCAGGTCATCGAGTCGAAGAAGCCGGCGTCGCCGGAGTCGGAGGTGATGTAGGAGCCGGTGGCGCGGACCTTCTTGGCGGCCTCGTAGAAGTCGTCCCAGGTGCGGACCTCGTCCGGGTTCACGCCTGCCTTGTCCATGACGTCCTTGTTGTAGAACCAGGCCATCGGGCCGGAGTCCATCGGCAGGGCGTAGACTCCGCCCTGGATGGCCACCGAGGCCCAGGTGCCCGGGGTGAAGAAGTCGGAGAAATCGTCGGCGCCGTAGCCGGACAGATCCTGCACGTAGCCGCGGATCACGTACTCGGGCAGCGCATAGTACTCGATCTGCGCCAGATCCGGAGCGCCGGAGCCGGCCTCCATCGCGTTGTTCAGCGCCTGGTACTCGTCCTTGTTGGTGCCGGCATTGGTGATGGTGACCTTGATGTTCGGGTTCTCCTTCTCGAAGCCCTCGACGGTACGGGGCAGCGTGGAGTCCCAGGACCAGACGGTCAGCTCGATCTTCTCGTCGCCGGAGGCTTCGCCGCCGTCGCCGGCAGCGTCGTTACCGCCGCCGCAAGCCGCGAGCGGCAGGACCATGGCCGCCGCGCCGAGCAGAGCAATGATGCGCTTATTGAACTTCATCGTTCTTCCTTCCTTATGAGGTAGCAATCTTGAATCCGTTGGTTGCGAATCCTTGATGTCATGGATGACATTATCACAGACTGAATGTTTACGCAAACACAAAACGCGGCACACCTTCGAAACCGCATGATTTCAAGGAAATTACAGTCCGCGTGTTTCGTCTATAATGAAACCACATCACTACATTCGGTAACGCAAACAAAGGAGTTCCCATGACCGATGGCACCACCGCGGCCGCGGCGCCCGACACCACCGCCTCCCTGGAGGGCATCCGCCCCACAGCCGACGTGCCGCGCCGCCTGTTCGGCTCGTTCGTCGAGCACCTCGGCCGCTGCGTCTACGGCGGCATCTACGACCCCGACCACCCCACCGCCGACGACCAGGGCTTCCGCGCCGACGTACTCGACCTGGTCCGGGAGCTCGGCGTGACCTGCGTGCGTTACCCCGGCGGCAACTTCGTGTCGAACTACAACTGGGAGGACGGCACCGGCCCCCGCGAGAGCCGCCCCGTCCGCCGCGACCTGGCCTGGCACTGCACCGAAACCAACGAGATGGGCATCGATGACTTCTACCGGTGGAGCCAACGCGCCGGCACCGAGATCATGCTCGCCGTGAACATGGGCACCCGAGGCCTCAAGGCCGCCTTGGAGGAGCTGGAATACGTCAACGGCGCGCCGGGCACCGAGCTGGCGGACCGCCGCGTGTCCAACGGCATCCCCGAACCGATGGGCATCCGCATGTGGTGCATCGGCAACGAGATGGACGGCCCCTGGCAGGTCGGCCACATGACGCCCGAGGAGTACGCGCTGGCCGTGGACAAGGTGGCGCACGCCATGAAGCTCGCCGAGTCGGGACTGGAGCTGGTGGCCTGCGGCTCGTCCAGCGCCCATACGCCGACCTTCGGCACCTGGGAGCGCACGGTGCTCACCCGGGCCTATGACAATCTGGACTTCGTCTCCTGCCACGCCTACTACTACGAGCGCGGCGCCAGGAACCTGCAGGACTATCTGGTCTCCTCCGAGGACATGACCGGCTTCATCGCCACCGTGGCCGACTGCGCCGACGATGCCAAGGCCGCGCATGACGGCGATCACGACATCGCGCTGAGCTTCGACGAATGGGGCGTGTGGTACTCGGACGTCTGGAACCAGCAGGAGGCCGAGTGGAAGGCCGCGGCCAGCGAGGGCCTGCATCCCGAGCCCTGGCCGAAGGCGCCGCATCTGCTGGAGGACATCTACTCGGCCGCGGACGCCGTGGTGGAAGGCTCGCTGATGATCACGCTGCTCAAGCACTGCGACCGGGTCCGTTCCGCCTCGCGCGCCCAGCTGGTCAACGTCATCGCCCCGATCATGGCCGAGGAGCAGGGGCCCGCATGGCGGCAGACCGTGTTCTACCCGTTCGCCGAGGCCGCGCACCACGCCAGGGGCATGGTGTATGTGCCGACAATCGACGCCCCGTCCGTGCATACCGAGGCCTATGGCGACGTGGATGCCGTCGAGGCCGTGGTGACGTGGGATGAACACACGCGCGAGGGCCTGCTGCTGGTGGTCAACCGCGATGCCGAGGCCGCGCACACGCTGTCGGTGGACCTGTCCGGGCTGCCGCAGGCCGATGCGGCGGATATGCGCATCACCCATGCGATGATGCTGCATGACGACGATCCGCACCGGCAGAACACGGCCGAACAGCCGGATGCGGTCGTGCCGGTGCCGCTCGACGCGAACGCCGCCGACGGACGGGTGTCGTTCGCGCTGCCGCCCATCAGCTGGGCCGCCGTGCGGTTCTCCGCCGCTCCCGACTCCCTGTGACGGGGCCGATGCAGCCGGCCGGTGGGGTGCGACGCGCCCCACCGCATTGCGGCCCATACCGGCGATGAGGAATGACCTATAGCGAATGGGGAGGTCTCCGATACGGAGGCCTCCCCATTCATGTTGGCGTCAGCGCCTGACGATAACGACGCCGTTCGGATCGAGTAGGGCCCGGCCGTTCTCGACACGGCCGAGCGAGGCCACCAGCGGCTCGCCGTCCGTCTCCACGGTCACCCGATCATGCGAACGGTTGAACAGGAACGCGAACCGGTCGGCACCGTCCTCGGATACGCGTTCGATGCGCATCACACGGCCGTCGGACTGCGGCAGCTCGAAGCCGATCGCCTCGCACATCGCCGGCATCGACGCCGCCAGGCCCTCGCGACCCAGACGGCAGCCGACGTAGACGGTGGAGCCATCACCGTAGCTGTTGGCCACGATCGCCGGCGACCCGTCCATGCCGACCCACGGTTCCGACTTGAACGATGCCAGCACGGTGGCCGTATCGGCCGTGGAGGTGATGACATCGGCGAAGTCATGCGCCACGGTGCCGTTGTCCAGATCCAGATGATCCAACGCGCCGGGGAAGTCGCCGCCCATCGGGGCGAACTCCTCGATGCGCACGCCGGCCACGTCGCGGATCGATCCGGGATAGCCGCCGAGCCAGATGTGGTCGCGCTCGTCCGAGATGCCCGTGTAGTACGTGGCGAACAGTTTGCCGCCCTTGGCCACGTAATCGCGGACGCGTTGCGAGTTGGCCTCGTCCAGCAGGTACACGCTCGGCAGCACCGCCGCCTCGTAGCTGTCCCAATCCCCTCGGATCGGCACCACGTCGGCGGTCACACCGTTATCGGCGAAGGCGCGGAACCAGGCCAGCGGCTCGGTCCAGTGCCGGACCTGCTGCGTCGGGGTGGCCGTATGCTCGGTGGCCCACTGGCTCTCATAGTCGAAGACCACGGCCACACGGGACTTGGCCAGCCGCGTGCCCGTCAGCCCGTGATCGCCCAACGTGGCCAGATCGGCACCCAGCTCGCACACGTCGCGGAAGTCCTGGCTGTCCTCGCCGGCGTGCGGCAGCATGGCGGTGTGGTACTTCTCCGCACCGGCCTTGGATTGCCGCCACTGGAAGTAGCAGATCGCGTCGGCGCCCATGGCCAGATGCGCCAGGGAGTCACGGACCAGCTGGCCGGGCTCCTTGCGGTAGTTGATCGGACGCCAGTTCACGGCGCCGGTCGAATGCTCCATCAGCCACCACGGGTTCTTGCGAGCGATACCGTCCACCAGCGAGGCGGAGTAGGCCAGTTCGTCGAAGTGCGCCTCACCGGGCGTGAAGTAATGGTCGTTCGAGACGAAGTCGACCTCGTAGCCCCAATCGTCGTAGTCCAGACCGGTGCCGGCCGCCGAGACCATGAAGTTCGTGGTCAGCGGACGGTCCGGGGTGATCTCGGCGAGCACGTCGCGCTCGGCGATGTAGAACGCCTTGAGCGCGTCCGAGCTGAACCGCTTGAAGTCCAGCAGCTTGCCCGGGTTCATGAAGTTGCCCTCGCCGATGAAGCGCGGCGGGATGATCTCCGAGAAGTCGTTCATGCGCTGTGCCCAGAAGGCCGTGCCCCACGCCTCGTTGACCGCGTCGATGGTGCCGTAGCGCTCCTCACACCAGCGCTGGAACGCCCGCATCGCGTCGTCGGAGTAGTCGAAGCGGTTGTGGCAGCCGTATTCGTTGCTCACATGCCAGGCGACCACATACGGGTTGTCCTTGTAGTGCTCGGCCATCCTGCGGCATAGGTTGAGCGCGTACTCGCGGAAGACCGGGCTGGTGGGACGCCAGTGCTCGCGCGCGCCCGGCCAGCATACGTGGCCGTACTCATCGCGCCACAGCACCTCGGGGTGCTTCTGGGTGAGCCACATCGGCGGCGATGCGGTGGCGGAGGCCAGGTCGACGGCGATGCCGGCCTTGCCAAGCTTGTCGATGATGCGGTCCAGCCAGTCGAAGTCGTATACGCCTTCCTGCGGCTCGATCTTGGCCCACGAGAAGATGGCGACGGACACGACGTTGACGCCGGCCTTGGTCATCAGGCGGATGTCCTCGTCCCAGACCTCCTCGGGCCACTGGTCGGGGTTGTAGTCGCCGCCGTACCAGATGCGGGCCTGCTGCCCCTCCAGGGGCTGCGGCCAGCGGAATGCTCGATGTGTGTTCTTCATCATGATGAATGTGTTCTCCCGGTATTCATATGGTCGTGGTCTTGTGTTGCATTGCGGAAGCATGCGCGGCATCCGGCGGCGCTTGGATGATGCGCAGCAGTCGGAATCGTTGCATGGGCCCCCTTTCTCGGCTACGGCCATACGGTACACAATGGGCGCGGACCGTTCGCCCGCGCCCATTGTGGTCGGTCATGTCGTTGGGTGTTATTCCTTGACGGCGCCGGCGGCGAGGCCGGACTGCCAGTACTTCTGCAGCAGGAGGAACGCGATGACCAGGGGGATGATCGTGATCAGCGAGCCGGTGATCACGAGGTTCTGGATCGCGGTGCCGCCCGCGGTGTTGGCCTGGTCCTTCCACTGGTTCAGACCGATCGTCAGCGGGTACCAGTCCGCGTCCTTGAGCATGATCAACGGCAGGAAGTAGTTGTTCCACGTCGCCACGATCGTGAACAGGCTCGTGGTCACGATGCCCGGCGCCAGCAGGGGCAGGCTGACCTGGAAGAACGTGCGGAACTCGCCCGCCCCGTCCACCCTGGCGGCCTCCAGGAGCTCGGTCGGGACGGCCTGCTCGCTGAAGATCCACATCAGGTACAGGCCGAACGGCGAGATCAGGCTCGGGATGATCATCGACCAGGGCGTGTTCGTCAGGCCCAGCTGGGCGAACAGGAGGAACTGCGGGACCGCCAGCGCGGTGCCCGGCACGCTGATCGAGCCGATGATGACCGCGAACACGGCCTTGCGGCCCGGGAAGCGGAACTTGGCCAGCGCGTAGCCGCCCATGATCGCCAGCAGGGTCGCGCCGCCCGCGCCCACGACCACGTACAGGATCGTGTTCAGGAACCAGCGGCCGAAGATCCCGTCCTGGTAGGTGAACACCGTCACGATGTTGTCCCACAGGTTGAACTCGCCGCCGAACCACAGGCCGAACGTGCTGGTGAAGTCCGCCTGGGACTTGGTCGCGTTGATCAGCAGATACACGAACGGGAACAGGCAGTAGATCGCGAAGATCGAGCACAGCACGGTCATCAGGGTCGAACGCCGCGGGTTGGCCACGTTCGCGAACCCGGACTTCGCGGCCCGCCTGCGCTCCGCGGCCTCGTCGCGAGCCACGCGCTTCTGCCGTTCCCTCTCCGCCTTCCTGGCGGCCTTCTCCTGGGCCTTGAGCTCCTGCATGGCCAGACGATGATTGGTTGCGCTCGTCATTTCATCTGCTCCTTCATGCTGTTGAGCTGCACCGCGTACGCGATCGCCATCGTGATCACGGCCATCACGATCGCCATGGCCGCCGCGTAGTTGCTCTGGTTACCCGAGAAGCTCAGGTTGTACGCGTACATGTTCGGCGTGTAGTACGTCGTGATCGCGTTGCCCGGCACCATGTTCTGCAGGATGTTCGGCTCGTTGAACAGCTGGAACGAGCCGATGATCGAGAAGATCACCGTGATCGCCAGCGAGCCCTTGAGCTCCGGGATCTTGATGCTCTTGACGATCTGCCACTCCGACGCGCCGTCGATGCTCGCGGCCTCGTACAGCGAATGCGGGATCGTGGACAGCGAGCTGTAGAAGATCAGCATGTTGTAGCCCACGAACTCCCACGTCACGATGTTGCCGATCGAGGCCAGCAGCACGCTCGGCGACAGCACGTCCAGGCTCGTGCCCAACAGGTCGTTCAGCGACCCGACCAGGCCGTACTTCGCGCCGTACATGAAGCCCCAGATCATCGTGGAGACCACCGCCGGCACCGCGTACGGCAGGAACGTCGAGATACGGAAGAACTTCGCCCCGTGCAGCTTCATCGAGTCGATGCACAGCGCCATCACCGCCGACAGGAACAGCATGATCGGCACCTGCACGATCGTGAACAAAGCCACTCTGCCGCACGACGCCCAGAACTGATCGTCCCCGAACAGGCGCAGGTAGTTGTCGATCCCGACGAACACCGTGCCGCCCACCATCCGCTTCTCGAAGAACGAGATGTAGATCGCGTACACGATCGGGATGATGAACACCAACACGAACACCACCGCGAACGGCCACATGAACTTCCAACCACGCCAATCAGGCTTATGCTTATTCACCCGCACCGTGCCGGACGATGCGGATGGGCTTGCCGCTGTCATATCCTCACCCTCTCCTTCGAAGGAAAATGCCGCGGACGACTTCGGATCATCCCGAAAACTTCCTCGGCCCGAAAAATGTTTGCGTTACCATAATATCACCATTGGCGGCTTTGTCCACTTCGTGTCGGTTCTCGCATCCGCACGAGTAGGCTATAATGGTGACGAAAACAATGGAGTTCTTACTCAAGTGGAGGGGAATCATGGAACGTTCATCGGTGTCCATGCAGGACGTGGCCCGAGCCGCAGGCGTATCCCCACAGACCGTCTCCCGCGTGGCGAACGGCAGCAACGCCGTGCGTCCGGAGACGCGGCAGCGCGTCGAAGCCGCGATGGAGCGACTCGGGTACCGTCCCAACTACGCCGCCCGGGCGCTCAAGCACGGGCAGTTCAGGAACATCGGCGTCGTGCTCTTCCATATGACCACATTCGGCAACGCCCGCATCCTGAACGGCATCGTGGAGGCCGCCGAGGACGATGGTTACGCAACCACGCTGGTCACCATCGGACACGGTCACGTCCGCACGCTGCAGGCCATTGCGGAGCGGATGAAGCAGTTGCCGGTGGACGGCGTCATCGTCGTGTTGGAGGAGCGCATCGCCGATTTCGACGACTTCGAGCCGCCCAAGGAACTGCCCTTCGTGCTGGTCAACGAGAGCGCCGCCAACCACTGCCCCACCATCGATGCCGACCAATACGGCTGTTCCACGGCCATCGTCGACTACCTGCTCAGCAAGGGGCACAAAACCGTCTACCATATCACCGGTCCGTCCGCATCGCAGGCCGCCCGCAGCCGCGCCCGCGGCTGGCATGAGGCGCTGGAGCAGTTCGGCGTCCCCATCCCGCCCACCTACGTAGGCGATTGGGGCGCGGACAGCGGCTACCAGGCGGGTCTGGCGCTGGCGCATGAAGCGGATTGCACCGCCATCTACGCCGCCAACGACCAGATGGCCTACGGTGCCATCCTGGGCCTCAAGGCCGCCGGCAAGCGCGTGCCGGAGGACGTCAGCGTCATCGGCGTGGACGATTCGCTCAGCGAGAACGTGCCGCGTCTGAACCTGACCACGATGCGCATGAAATTCGAGGAGATCGGACGGGAGGCGTACTCGATGGTGCGCAGGATCTGCGACGGTGAGCGCGTCCCCGTCGGCGTCAAAACCGTCATCCCCACCGAACTGATCGAACGCAGCTCGGTCCGGGAGCTGAACGGCTGATCCCCCGGGCCGGACCGGTCATCCGTCCAAGCCCAACGACACCCGGGACACGAAGCGTCGCGGCTCCCCCGTCACCGGGTCGTCGAACTCCAGGCTGCGCGCCACCAATTCCAACGGCCGACTGAAATCGTCATAGGCGCGCGTCTCGATGTTCGGGTACAGGTCGTCGCCCACGATCGGCAAGCCCAACGACGCCATATGCACGCGCAACTGGTGGGTTTTGCCGGTCCTGGGTCGCAGCGTGTACCGGCACACCAGTTCCCCGGCGGATCGGACGAGACCGCCGCGCTCGATCACGGTCTCCGCGTTGACCGCCCCCGGAATCTCGTACGCCTGCAACCGGCCCCGGTCCTTGACGATATGGGACCGCCTCACCAGCGGGAACGGCAGGGGCGGCGCCAACGGCGTGACGGTACCCGTCCAGGGGCGCTCGACCGGCGCGCACGGCGCCAGGCACTCGTACACCTTCCGGGTCCGGCGCTCCTGGAACAGCATCTGGTACGCGCGGCGCAACGCCGGATCCCGCACGAAAACCACCACGCCAGCGGTCAGCCGATCCAGCCGATGCGCCGGGATGATATCCGGCTCGCCGTACCGCTCCCGCAACCGGATCAACGCCGTCTGCCGGTACCACATGCCGCGCGGCGTGGTGGCCAGGAAATGCGGCTTATCGACCACAATGATGCCGGCGTCCTCGTAGATCATGTCAAGGTCGAACGGGATCACCGGCTCATCGGTCACCCACCGATGCGGCTTCATCTACTCGACGGTCACCGACTTGGCCAGGTTGCGAGGCTTGTCCACGTCATACCCCTTGAGATTGGCCATATCCATCGCGAACAGCTGCAGCGGCACCACATCCACCAGGGGGCTCAGCAGCGTCGGGCAGGCGGGGCGCCAGAACACGATGTCGGCGTACCGCTCCGCGTCGGGGTCGCCCTCCTCGGCCACCGCGATCGTATACGCGCCACGGGCCTTGACCTCCTCGATGCCGGAGATCACCTTGTTGTGCAGCGTGTCGCGCCCGCGTGCGGACGGCACGATCACCACCACCGGCTCGCCCTCGTCCACCAGGGCGATCGGTCCGTGCTTGAGCTCGCCGGCGGCGAAGCCCTCGGTGAACGTGTAGGCGATCTCCTTGAGCTTCAACGCGCCCTCCATGGCCACCGGATAGCCGACGTGGCGGCCCAGGAACAGGAACGAATGGGCGTTGAGCATGCGCTTGGCCGCACGCTCGATCGACTCCCGCTGGGTGTCCAGCACCCACTGGATCTTGTCCGGCATGGCCTTGAGGTTGTCGAGCACCTGATGGATCTCGTCGCGGAACATCGTGCCTTTGACCTGCGCCAGATACAGGCCCAGCAGGTAGGCGGCCGTGACCTGCGCCACGAAGGCCTTGGTGGAGGCCACCGCGATCTCCGGACCGGCGTGGGTGTACAGCACCGCGTCGGACTCGCGCGGAATCGTGGCACCCTGCGTATTGCAGATCGCCAGCACGCGGGACCCCTGCTCGCGCGCGTGGCGCAGGGCCATCAGGGTGTCCATCGTCTCACCGGACTGCGAGATGGCCACCACCAGCGTGCGCGGCGTCAGGATCGGGTCGCGGTAGCGGAACTCATGGGCGAGCTCGACCTCCACCGGGATGCGCACCCAATGCTCGATGGCGTATTTGGCCACCAGACCGGCGTATGAGGCCGTGCCACAGGCGACCACGATGATCTTGTCGACGGAACGGAACGCATCCGGTTCGATGCGCACCTCATCGAGGACGATATCCCCCTTCTCATCGAAACGACCCAGCAGGGTATCCGCCACGGCGGCGGGGTCCTCATGGATCTCCTTGTCCATGAACGACGGCCAGCCGCCCTTCTCGGCGGCCGAGGCGTCCCAGTCCACCGTGAACCGCTTCGGCTCGGTCACCTCGTTGCCCTCGAAATCGGTCACCATCACCGAATCGGCGGTGATGCAGACGGCCTCGTCCTGCCCCAGTTCCATCGCGTCCTTGGTGTAGGCCACGAACGCCGCGACATCCGAGCCGAGGAAGTTCTCCCCCTCGCCCAGACCGACGACCAGCGGGGAGTCATGGCGCGCGCCGACCACCACATCCGGCTGCCGGCAGTCCACCGCCAGGATCGTGAACGCGCCGGTCAGCTGCCGGGCCACGCGGCGCAGCGCCTCGAACAGATCGGGCTTGCCGGTCTCGGCAATCACCTGCTCAGCCATCTTGCCCAGCAGTTTGGCCGCCACCTCGCTGTCCGTGCTGGATGCGAACGAGTAGCCTTCGGTCTGCAGCTGACCCTTCAACACGTTGGCGTTCTCGATGATGCCGTTGTGGATGATGGCGATGTTGCCGTCCGCGCTCAGGTGCGGATGGGCGTTGTTGTCGCTCGGGGCGCCGTTGGTGGCCCAACGGGTGTGGCCGATGCCCACCGTGGCCTCCGGCAGGGCGTGCTTGGCCAGGTCGGCCTCCAGATTGGCCAGACGACCCGCCTTCTTCCGCACGGCCACATGGTCCATGCCCGGGGCGGCCAACGCCACGCCTGCGGAGTCATAGCCACGGTATTCCAGACGCTTCAGGCCCTGCAGACAGACTTCCAGCGGTTTGCCGCACGCTGTTGACGATCCTACATATCCAACGATTCCACACATAGCACACCAGTGTACCGTGCCATATGTAACCGTACGGAAAGAGGAGGGCGGATTTGCCCTCGGCGGCACCTACGGACAGCCCACTGGGCTGTCCGCTTAACGGCAGGCAATTGTTGACCCGCCTTACGGCGGGACTCAACGCTACCTCGCGCTCAAACGATCGCGCTCGGCGGCACCTACGGACAGCCCACTGGGCTGTCCGCTTAACGGTGCCGCATATTGGCGTAGCGCATGATGCGGAGGGCTTCGCGCTTGTCCTGCTCCTCGCGCAGCGCCTGACGCTTGTCGTATTCCTTCTTGCCTCGGGCCAGCGCAATCTCGGCCTTCACGCGGCCGTCCTTGAAATACAGGCTCAGCGGCACGATGGTGTACCCCTTGGCCTCGATGCCACGGCTCAGCTTGGCGATCTGCGCGGCGTGCAGCAGCAGCTTGCGCTTACGCTTGGGAGAATGGTTGTTCCATGTGCCGTTGAGGTATTCGGGGATGTTCGCCCCTTCCAGCCAGATCTCCCCACGGCGGTCGATGGACACGAACGATTCCGCCAGCGAGGCCCGCCCCTCCCTGAGGGACTTGACCTCGGTGCCGGAGAGCACGATGCCGGCCTCATACCGGTCCTCAATGGCATAGTCGTGCCTCGCCCTGCGATTCTGCACGATCAATGATGTCCCCTGCTGTTGCTTGGACACTGGGACGATCCTTTCATCGGTACTGTCAGTAGTGGATATACGTGTAGTTATAGGCGTTGTAGACGGTCTCCCACGCGGGGAAGGTGGCGAAGCCGGTGCCGCCCTCGGAGATGAGCACGGAACCATCCGCGTTCACGCGCTCGACGACCGCCACATGGCCGTAATAGGGATCCGCGTACCAGCCGTTGACGTACTGGCCGCGTTCGAAGACCATGACCGCACCGTAATGCGGCGTGTTGTTCACCAGGTAGCCCAGGCTGCGGGCGGTGTTGTCCCACTGCTCGCCGTTGCCCATATACGATCCGACCGGCAGGCCGAGTTCGGAGCGGCGCAGGTACGCCCACAGCGTGCACTGGCGGGCCGGATAGGCGGAACCGCCCACCGTGTTGCCGGTCGAATGCCCGTAGCAGTAGCCGGACCCCGCCGGGCAGCTGCCCGGGACCGCGTAGTTCATGCCGCTGGCCGTACCGCCGCCGGTGGAGCCGCCACCGGAGTTCCCACCGCCGGTCGAACCACCACCAGAGCCGCCGCCGGTATTGCCACCGACCTGCTGCTGACCGCCCGCATTCGGATCGGGGGCCTGCGGCGTCTGCTGGGCGGCCCACGAATCGATCTCGGATTTCATGGCCACGATGTCGGCGGCCTCGCGGGCCTCCTGCGTGGTGAGCTGGTCGGACTGCGATTCCAGCTTCTGCCGAGCCGCCTCGCCCTGTTCACGCAACGCCTGCAGGTCATCCTGCCGGTCCTGCGCCTCCGCAGCCGCCTTGGCCGCCGAAGCGGCCTGCTCATCGGCCTGCGTCTTCAACTGGGCAATCTCGTCCTCAATGGCGGCAAGCCGTTCCTTGCGGTTCATGGACACGCCCAGTTCACCGGCGGCGTCGGCCGCCGCGTTCGCCTCGGAACGGGCCACGGCCGCCTGCGACTGCATACGGCCCACGAATTCGTCCGTGGTGGTGGAATTCGTCACCACGCTCATCAGATCGGACGCCGTTGAACCGTGGAAGCTCTCGCGCGCCAACTGAGCCACCGCGTCCTTGGCATCGTCGTAATCCTCGCCGGTCTGTGCGATCTTCTCCTCCAGATTCTCGCGATCCTGACGCGCCGCCTCCAGGCGCTCCGCCGTGGCATCCGCCAGGCTCTGGGCCTGGTCGGCGGCCTGCTGCGCCTCATCGGCCGCCTCCACCGCCGCGGGAATCTGGTTCTCCGTCAAGTCGTCCAATTGCAGAATCGTGTTGGCCAGGTCCTCGTTCACACCCGCCAGCTGCGCCTTGAGGTCAGCATGATCGGCGACCGCCTGATAATACTCGTTCATACTGGGAACGGCCTCGGCCGTCGGCACCCATGTCAGGTTCGCCACTGCGGTACACACCAGCATCGCCATGCAGGCAACCATCCCCGTTGCGACCTTGGCTCGCCCCATCGCCCTCATCAGCACACCTTTCCGCTGCGACGTGTCCGTAGTGCAGCCATTGTAATCAATCGTCCTGAAAACGCCAGCGTCGATCACGCCTTCAGGTACCGGCGCAGCGAGATCGTCGAGGCCACCACGGACAGCGCCATGGCACCCACCACCAGTACCGGCGCGGTCAGCCATACGGTCCGCTGCGTGATGAACGGCATCCACTGCACGTTCTGCGCCAGCCAATCGGTAATGAACACCTTCACCAGCGCGCTCAATGCGCCGCAGGCCAGCATGGACCCCAGGAACGAGGCCACCACGCCCTCCAACACGAACGGCAGCCGGATCGTCCAATTCGAAGCGCCCACCAGACGCATGATCTCGGTCTCGTTCTTCCGGGAGGCAGCACTCAGCCGGATCGTGGTGCCCGTCAGCAGGATGGCAACCACCACCATCACCGCGGCCAGGACCACGGTGACCACCGTGGCGCGGTTCAGCACGGCGAAGATCGGGTCGAAGATCTGCCGCTGGTCCACGACCGCCTCCACACCGGTCCGGCCGCTCAGCACCTCGGAGACGACCTGGTACTTCGTCGGATCCGTCAGCTTAAGCCGTAGCGAATCCTGCATGTCGGCGGCGGTCAGCGTACGCCCTTGATAGGTGCCGTCCGGGTACTGCTGCAGGAACGTGTCATTGTAGAAGTCCTCGCGGCTGACATACGTGATCTGCGAGACGTCGTCGCCCAGCTCCTGCCGAATCAGGTCCTGCAGCTGCACGATCTCGGTGTCCGTCGGCGCCACGCCCGCCGCGCAGGAGGCCGCCTGGCTGGTGCCATCCGGGCACAGCCAGACCACCACCTCCACCTGGTTGTACCAATCGCCCTTGGCTCGGGTGATCTGCGCCTGCAGCAGCACCGAGGCGCCGATGAACAGGAACGAGATGAACGTGACCAGCATGACGGACAGGATCATCGACACATTGCGCCGCAGGCTGGTCCAGGTCTCGGACAGAATGAAACGCGCTCTCATCGGTTCTCCTCCCCCGTGGGATCCTCTTCGCTCGACCGGTCAGGTTGTGTGGGCGGCATCGGCGGCGCGGGCGGCAGCGGCGGTTCCGCCGCCGGCGCCGGAGGAACCGGGGCGGCCGTCGATTCATCGGCGTGCTCCGGCGTCTGCTGCTCCCCGGCCTGGGTTTCGGCCTGTTCCGCAGGCTGGGCATCGTCCGTTTCGGCCGCGGTCTCAGCCGCGTCGCCCGGCTCGGTCTGCCGTTCCTCGCCGGATTCCCGCCGTTCCGCTTCGGCATATTCCTCAAGGCTCAGCCCACGGCCCCATGTCAACGTGTCCTCCACCGGCGCGAAGGCCTCGCCGTACCGCCCGGTCCGCCCGGAATGCACGGACTGCGCCAATCGGGCGATCCCCTCGTCGCCTGCGCCTGCGGATACCGCTTGGGATACGGCGTCGATGACCTGGGCCGCGGTCTCGCGGCGATCGCCGGTCACCTCGATGGCGATGGTCGCGTCGGCTGAGGCGGCATCGCCGTCCGGACGGAACCGCGCATCCGCATCATTCGACTCGATCGACAGCTGAGCCTTCGACTCGACCTCGGCATCCGGGAAGTACAACGCGGAATCATAGGATCCTTGAGCCTCGTCGCGGACGATCTTGCCGTTGTGCAGCTCGACGACGCGCTTGCGCATCGAGTTGACGATCTCCTCGTTGTGCGTGGCCATCACGATGGTGGTGCCGGTGCGGTTGATGGCGTCCAGCACCTCCATGATGCCCAGCGACGTAGTCGGGTCGAGGTTGCCGGTGGGCTCGTCGGCCAGCAGGATCTGCGGATGGTTCACGTAGGCGCGGGCGATGGCCACACGCTGCTGCTCGCCGCCGGACAGCTCGTGCGGGTAGTTGCGTTCCTTGCCGGTCAGACCGACCGTCTCCAGCACCTTCGGCACCAGGGCGCGGATCGTGGAGCGGCTGGTGCCGATCACCTCCAGCGCGAAGGCCACGTTCTGCCAGACCGTCTTGTTGTTGAGCAGCTTGTAGTCCTGGAACACGAAGCCGATCGACCGCCGGTACTGCGGCACCTGACGGTTGGTCAGACGGCGCAGGTCGTTGCCGGCCACGCGGATCTCGCCGTCCGTCGCCTCCTCCTCGCGCAGGAGCAGGCTCAGCAGCGTGGTCTTGCCCGAGCCCGACGCGCCCACCAGGAACACGAAGTCGCCGCGTTCCACATGCAGCGTGACATCGTCGAGCGCGGGACGCGTGCCCCTGGGGTAGACCTTGCTGACGTGATCAAGCGAGATGAGCGCCATGTCCAATCCTTACTGTTGTACGCGATCGTCGTACGCGATTATGCTTCGGCTTCCTCCGCGGCGGCGCGACGCTGCTCATGGCGCCAGCGGATGCCGGCCTCGATGAACGCGTTGATGTCGCCGTCGAACACGGCCTGGGTCTGCGAGGTCTCATACCCGGTGCGCAGATCCTTGACCATCTGGTACGGGTGCAGCACGTAGGAACGCATCTGGTCGCCCCAGCTGGCCTTGATGTCGCCGGCGAGCTCCTTCTTCTTCTTGGCCTCCTCCTCATGGCGCAGCACCAGCAGTCGGGACTGGAGCACGGCCATGGCGGCGGCGCGGTTCTGGATCTGCGAGCGCTCGTCCTGCATGGTGACCACGATGCCGGTGGGCAGGTGGGTGATGCGCACGGCCGAGTACGTGGTGTTCACGCCCTGGCCGCCGGGGCCGGACGAGCAGTACGTATCCACGCGGATGTCGGTATCCGGGATGTCGATGTGGTCGGTGGCCTCGACGAGCGGCACCACCTCCACCGCGGCGAAGCTGGTCTGGCGGCGGCCCTGGTTGTCGAACGGGGAGATGCGCACCAGACGGTGCGTGCCGCCCTCCACGGACAGGCGACCGTAGGCGTACGGCGCGTCCACCTGGAACGTGGCGGACTTGATGCCCGCCTCCTCGGCGTACGAGGTGTCCATCATCTTGGCCTTGAACCCGTTGCGTTCGGCCCAGCGCAGGTACATGCGCAGCAGCATCTGCGCGAAGTCGGCCGCGTCCACGCCGCCCGCGCCGGAGCGGATCGTCACCACGGCGGAGCGTTCGTCGTACTCGCCGTCCAGCAGCGTCTGGATCTCCATATCGTCCAGGTCCTGCCGGATGCTGCCGATCTCGGACTGCGCCTCGGCCAGCGTATCGGCGTCGTCCTCCTCACGACCGAGTTCGACCAGCGTCTCCACATCGTCGATGCGCTGGTTGGCGGAGTCCAGACGCTTGAGCTGCGACTGCGCCGCGGACAGACGGCTGGTCACCTTCTGCGCGTTCTCCGGGTCGTCCCACAGACCCGGGGCGGACGCCTGCACCTCAAGATCCTGGATCTGCGCCTTGAGACGATCCACGTCCAATGCCTTCGCGATCGACTCGTATTTGGCTCGCGCCTCGCCGATCGCCTGGGAAAAATCAAATTCTGCCATCGTTCACCACCATACAGTTCTTATTGTGAAAATCCTTGGAAACCACTGCCCGCCGACCTTCGGGATGTCCCCGCCATGGTACTCCGACCCCTTGTCCTGGGTCGTTGTTCTCGCAGCGCAGAACGGCCCTTCCCGCATTATGGAAAGGGCCGACGTGGACGCGATGGCGCTCAGTTGTGCTGGTGCAGCTCGCTGTTCAGCTCGATGCCGGTCTTGCGGTACCGGGCCTCGATGGCGCCGGTCAACGAGTTGCGGATGAACAGGATGTTGTCCTTGCCGCTCAGCTCGGCGCCCTTGACCACGTCAAGCGGTTCGCCGGCGGCCTGCTTGGCCTTGTCCACCACGGTGATCTTGGTGCCGGCCGTCACGTACAGGCCGGCCTCCACCACGCAGTTGTCTCCCAGCGAGATGCCGATGCCGGCGTTCGCGCCCAGCAGACTGTGCTCGCCGATCGAGACGCGGTGCTTGCCGCCGCCGGACAGCGTGCCCATGATCGAGGCGCCCCCGCCGATGTCGGAGCCGTTGCCGACCACCACGCCCTGCGAGATGCGGCCCTCGACCATCGAGGTGCCGAGGGTGCCCGCGTTGAAGTTCACGAAGCCCGCATGCATGACGGTGGTGCCCTCGCTCAGATAGGCGCCCAGGCGGGCGCGGCCGCCGTCGGCCACGCGCACGCCGGAGGGGATCACGTAGTCGAGCATGCGCGGAATCTTGTCCAGCGAGATCACGGTCACGCCGGCGTGCGGCATGCCCGGCGTGGTGCGCATGCGCTCGGCTTCCACGTCCATCTTGCGCAACGCGAAGGTCTCGGTGGCGAACGGACCGTAGTTGGTCCACACCACCGTGGCGAGCTTGCCGAAGATGCCGTCCAGGTTCAGCGTGTTCGGCTTGGCCAGGCGCATGCTCATCAGGTGCAGGCGCAGGTAGGCGTCGGCCGCATCCGCGATCGGCTCGTCCAGTTGGCTGACGGTGAACACGGGCAGACGGCGCACGCCACGGGCGTCGGCCTCCATATGCGCCATCATGTCGAAGTTGTGGTTCGGACGGCTGCCCTCGGCCGGCGCCTCGCCGACCGTCAGCTTCGGATACCACACGTCCAGGGTGTTGCCGGCCTCATCCACGCTGGCCAGACCCCAGCCCCACGCCGTACGCGATTCGCTCATCGTTGCTCCTTATACGCAAGAATGTTCCGTACCTAGCATAGTCGAACCGTAGTCCGCACAGTATCGTCCGCGGGTTCTAGATAGAAGTGCAACACCTGCCTAGGGTTGGAAGTGTCTAGGTTCCAGCTGGAGGTGTTGCACTCATGGGTACAGCCACGTATGACCGTGTATACGTGTACGCGAAGCAGGACGGAACGGTCAAAAGCGTGATCAGCGCTCATCAGAATCAGTGGTATAGCGTTGACATCCATGGCCAGGAGTGGAATGTTGATGACGATGCTGGCCTGTACACAGTGCAGTAGCGGTGTATGTCATGATAAAGCGGCTGTTTGGAGTCGTCGTTGCTGCGTGTGCCGCCATAGCGCTGATGATCGGTGTCTCCAGTTGCTCCGATTCGGAAGTGTCGCCGGAGACATCCGAATCCGGCGCGCGCCTGGCACCGTCCGTGTCGGACTATGCTGAGCAATTGGCTGACAAATTCGCAGGTTCGATGGATGATCGTCAGCGAGAGGCCGTGGAACGGGTGGTCGAGACCGGTGAAGTCTCGCAATCGGATTATGAACAGGCGTTAAGCGATTATCGGCAATGCATGATCGACCGTGGCTATCGGGAGATCATCTTCCTGGACGTGGGCGGCGGCATTTGCGAGGAGGCCGCGCATCAGGCCAGTACGGATCAACAGGAGCGGCGGTACGCTCAGGATTCCATGGAATGCGGGGACGCCCATACCACAGTGATTGACGAACTGTATAGGATGCAGACCGGCAATCCCGAACTGTTGCAGGACCATAACGAGGTCATCGCCGATTGCCTACGGCGCACCGGCCAGGTGGAGTCCTCATATGACGGTGAACAATTTCGCAGAGAATACGAACGATATCAGAACGGAACGGCGGACTCGGATGAATGGCCGTTTTCGTTTCCTGAGGACACCTCCGAATCCCAAATGTGCCGCGTCAGCAACGGATGGATCAGCGTGGACCAGACCGATCCCGTGGAAGAGCTATGGTGACCTGACGTTTTGTGTTGTCGTGTGGTGCGGGCCGGCTCGGGGTCGGCGTCGACGCCCACGAAGGCTGCTTCGGCATCAGAAGCGGCTGAGCCGGACGGTCATGACACGCCCGGTAAGACCCGCATTTCTTTCCTAACCCTGGGGCGTGCTTCTGGTGTGTCCTGTGTGGGTATGCGAAGGGCCCCCGGGAGCGTGGTGCTCGACCGTCCGGTTGGGGTTGGCGTGCAAAACGAGGAACGGGGACCCCGTGTGGGGTC
>NZ_DGVO01000032.1:0-7848 GCF_002394995.1 Bifidobacterium sp. UBA4282 | reverse complement strand
GCATCCGCCTGGCCACGCAGATCGGTTCGGGCCTAGTCGGCGTCATGTACGTGCTCGACGAGCCGTCCATCGGCCTGCACCAGCGCGACAACGAACGCCTGATCGAAACGCTGCATCACCTGCGCGACCTCGGCAACACGCTGATCGTGGTCGAGCACGACCAGGAGACCATCGAGAAGGCGGACTGGCTGGTCGATATCGGCCCCGGCGCCGGCGAGCACGGCGGCGAGGTCGTCTACTCCGGACCGGCGGCCAAGCTCATCGAGGCGCCGCGTTCGGTGACCGGCGACTACATCGCCGGCCGTCGGCGCATCGAAGTGCCGGAAAGCCGGCGCAAGGCCCGCAAGACCAAGCAGCTCAAGGTGGTGGGCGCCAGGGAGAACAACCTGAAGAACCTCACCGTGGCCTTCCCGCTGGGCGTGTTCACCTGCGTAACCGGCGTCTCCGGCTCCGGCAAGTCCACGCTGGTGAACACCATCCTGTACCCGGTGCTGGCCGACAAGCTCAACGGCGCGCGCATCGTGCCCGGCAAGCATACGCGCGTGGAGGGGCTCGACCAGTGCGACAAGGTGATCCACGTGGACCAGAACCCGATCGGCCGCACGCCGCGGTCGAACCCCGCCACCTACACCGGCGTGTGGGACAAGATCCGCACGCTGTTCGCCAAAACCGCCGAAGCGCAGGTGCGCGGCTACGGGCCGGGCCGCTTCTCGTTCAACGTCAAGGGTGGCCGTTGCGAGGCCTGCCATGGCGACGGCACGCTGAAGATCGAGATGAACTTCCTGCCCGACGTCTACGTGGAATGCGAGGAATGCCACGGCAAGCGCTACAACCGCGAGACGCTGGAGGTCAAGTACAACGGCAAGTCCGTGGCCGACGTGCTGGACATGCCCATCGAGGAGGCGGCCCGCTTCTTCAAGGCGTACCCGTCCATCTCCCGTTACCTGGACACGCTCGTGCAGGTGGGGCTGGGCTACATCCGGCTCGGCCAGCCGGCGCCCACCCTCTCGGGCGGCGAATCCCAGCGCGTCAAGCTGGCCACCGAACTGCAGCGCCGTTCCACCGGCAAGACCGTGTACATCCTGGACGAGCCGACCACCGGCCTGCACTTCGAGGATGTGCGCAAGCTGCTGCTCGTGCTGCAGGGGCTGGTGGACAAGGGCAACACGGTCATCGTGATCGAACACAACCTGGATGTGGTCAAGTCGGCCGACTGGATCATCGATCTGGGCCCGGAGGGCGGCGACGGCGGCGGCACGATCGTGGCCGAGGGCACGCCCGAGCAGGTGGCCGAGAACCCCGACTCGTGGACCGGCCGGTTCCTCAAGCCGATGCTGCACTGACAATCCGACCGATGACGGACCGACACGGCGTATAGCATTCCGATGACGACTGGAGACGATCGATATGACAGCGGGTTTAGTCGAACGGCATAGTCCCGAGGTATGGCGGAAGACCGCTCTGTCATTGCAGTCGTCGCATACCGGTGCGTCCGATGGCGCCGATAATCCGGATACGGCTGCGCCGGACGCCGCCGCGGAGGTGAACGCCAACGGCGCTCCGCTGCTCGGCGACACCCGTGACCTGTTCCGTCCGAAAACCAGCGACATCCCCGCCAAACCCGGCGTTTACAAATGGCGCGACGGCGAAGGCCGCGTCATCTACGTGGGCAAGGCCAAGAACCTGCGCAACCGTCTGAGCAACTACTTCCAACCCCTGGTCCTACTGCACCCGCGCACGCAGACCATGGTGCTCACCGCCCGCAACCTGGAATGGACCGTGGTCGGCACCGAACTGGAATCGCTCACGCTGGAGTACACGTGGATCAAGGAGTTCGAGCCACGGTTCAACATCAAGCTGCGCGACGACAAGACCTACCCGTATCTGGCGGTCTCGATCGGCGAGCAGGTGCCGCGCGTATGGGTCACGCGCAGCCGCAAACGCCATGACACCAGGTACTTCGGCCCCTACGCCAAGGTGTGGGATATGCGCAAAAGCCTGGACCGGCTGCTCAAGGCGTTCCCGGTGCGCACCTGTTCGCCGAACGTGTTCCACAAGGCACAGCTGACGAACCGTCCCTGCCTGCTGGCGTCGATCGGCAAATGCTCCGCCCCCTGCGTCGGCCGTATCAGCCCGAAGGAGCATCGGCGCATGTGCGAGCGGCTGGTCGGCGTGATGACCGGTCGTCTCGGCAGGTCGTACATCGCCCAGCTCACCCGGGAGATGAAGCAGGCCAGCGCCGAGCTGGAATTCGAGAAGGCGGCGCGGCTGCGCGACGAGATCCAGATGCTCGGCAGCGTGGTGGAGCAGAACGCCGTCGCATTCGATCAGGATGTGGACGCGGACGTGTTCGGTTTCGCTTCCGACGAGCTGGAGGCCTCCGTCCACGCGTTCTTCGTGCGCGCCGGTGCGATCCGCGGCGAACGCAACTGGAGCGTGGAGCGGGTTGAGGACATCAGCGACGGGGATCTGATGGCGGAGATGATCACCCAGGTGTATGCCGACATCCTCAATGAGACCGACGCGGAGATGTCACGGTCCGTATCCGGTGTCCCCTCCCCGGATGGCGATGACGACGCCCTCGACAGCGCCGAAGATGGTGCCGCGCGTCACGTGGCATCCGACGCACCGATCGTGCTGTCCACCAGGCGCGACGCCATCGGCGTCACACAGTCCGTCACCGCCTTCGACGCGCAGTCGCGGGCGAGGGCCACACGCCGACGCAACCAACGGCAGGACCGGACCGGCCGCGACGATTTCCTCGCGCCGATCGCCCCGGTGCCGCGGGAGGTGATCGTGCCGATCGAACCCACCCGCCACGAGGAGCTCGAACGGTGGCTGAGCGACCGCCGCGGCGGCGCGGTGACGATTCGCGTGGCGGCGCGCGGCGAGAAGAAGGCCCTGATGGACCGGGCCAACGAGAACGCCGCACAAGCGCTCCAACGCAGCAAGATGAGCCGTATCAGCGACATGGCCACACGCAGCCGCGCCATGAACGACGTGGCGGATGCGCTGGGTCTGGACGAGGCGCCGCTGCGCATCGAATGCTATGACATCTCGAACACGGTGGGCGGCGCCTTCCAGGTCGCCTCGATGGTGGTGTTCGAGGACGGCATCGCCAAGAAGTCCGAATACCGGCGGTTCGCCATCCGCGGTGCGGACGGCAACGGCGCGCTCGACGATCTGAGCGCGCTGTATGAGACGTTGACCCGGCGGTTTCGGCACGGCAACATCGCCGGCGATTCCGGCGAAAGCATGGACGCCGAGCAACGGGCGGCCAAGGCGGCGCAGCAGTCGCATGACGCCTTGCACGTCACCGGCTCGGATGATGCCCCCGCGGACTCCGAGGCAACGGCCGCGCAGGCGGACGCCGAGATCATCCAGCAGAACACCAATCGCCGCCATTTCGCCTACCGTCCGAACCTGGTGGTCGTCGATGGCGGCAAACCGCAGGTCATGGCCGCCGCCAAGGCGCTTGAGGACTGCGGCGTGGACGATGTGGCGGTCTGCGGACTGGCCAAGCGGCTGGAGGAGGTCTGGGTGCCGGACGACGACTATCCGATCATCCTCAGACGCCAGTCGGAAGGCATGTACCTGCTGCAGCGCGTCCGTGACGAATCGCACCGCTTCGCCATCACCTACCACCGCCAGACCCGGCGTAAGGGGGCGCTGCGCTCGGCGCTCGACGACATCCCGGGCATCGGCGCGACGTACCAGAAACGACTGCTCAACCATTTCGGTTCGGTGCGCGCCATGCGCGAGGCCACCGTCGAACAGCTGGAACAGGTCAAGGGCATCGGCCGTGCCAAGGCCGAGGCCATCTTCACCGCCCTGCACCCCGGCGACGGGGGAGCGACGGCAACGCCCGAGGCCGGCGGCGAGACATCGGACTGAGCCGTTGCGGGCGGCTGCGCCTGTCCATATTTACCTCCCCGAATCACAGGCGACATGGTTTTCGGCTAGCATGGGTACCGATGGAAGGAGGGCTATGTCGGTAGTGAATCATCGGTGCGCGGTGCTGGGCAAACCGATCGCGCATTCGCTGTCGCCGGTGCTGCACAACGCGGCATACCGCGCGTTGGGGCTGGACGATTGGGCCTATGACCGGCACGAGGTGGGACAGGACGATCTCGATGGTTTCCTGCACGGGCTCGACCCGAGTTGGGTCGGTCTGAGCCTGACCATGCCGTTGAAGAAGACCATCCAGCCATACGGCATCCCCTCGAATATCTGGGCCATGCAACTGGGAGTGGCCAACACGGCGGTGTTCGATTGGTCCGATATGGAGCATGGGCGCGACGGCCTGCCGGCGATCCGCCTGTACAACACGGATGTCATGGGCATCGTACTGGCCATCGACCATGCGCTGAGCCAGCCGTCCTCAACCGATGTCGCCGCGCTGCTGGACGCGGAGCCGTCCGGGCCGGCTTCCCGGCGGGTCGGGAACGACAGGCCGGCGCGGGCCGTCATCCTCGGCAACGGCAACACCGCCATGTCCGCGGTGGCGGCCTGCACGATGGCTCTGGATTCCCGCATCGGCCATATCACCATCGCCGCGCGGCATCCGGATCGCAATCTCGACCAGGCGGTCGACCTCGGCGCACGATTGGGCGGCGTCACCGTTGACGCCATGCCGCTCGAGGAGGCGGTCGGCACGGCCCGCACGGCCGATCTGGTCATCAGCACGCTGCCCGCGCACGCCGCGGACCCCTTCGCACGCGCCGTGGCCGATATGCCCGACCCAGCCCCGCGCGGCATCCTGCTCGACGTGGTCTATGATCCGCGTCCGACGGATCTCATGCGGGTATGGTCGGATCGGGGCGCACTGGCCATCGGCGGGCAGGAGATGCTCCTGTACCAGGCCATCCTGCAGGTGGCGCGCATGACCGGATCGGGGTCGATTGCGGACCTGGACGTTCTGGACACGATCGAACAGCCGATGAGGCAAGCATTGGAGGAGGCGCTATGACATCCGCAACGTCACGCGAACCGGCGAGCAAGGATGCGCTGTCGTCCGTGCCGGAGCCGGCCGACGGCTTCGAGGTCCTGCTCATCACCGGCATGTCCGGCGCCGGGCGGTCGCAGGCCGCCAACAGCATCGAGGACATGGGCTGGTACGTGGTCGACAACATGCCGCCCAAGCTGCTGGTGCCGCTGGTGGACATGATGACCAATTCGGCGTCCAAGATCCACAGGCTGGCCTGCGTCATCGACGTGCGTTCGCGCAGCTACTTCGACGATCTGGCCCAGGTGCTCGGCCATCTGGACGATCTGGGCGTCAGGACGCGCGTCCTGTTCCTGGACGCCAGCGACGAGGTGCTGATCAAACGGTACGAATCGGTGCGCCGCCCGCATCCGCTGCAGCACGGTTCCCGGCTGATCGACGGCATCACCGAGGAACGTGCGCTGCTGGCGAATCTCCGGGAGCATGCCGATATCGTCATCGACACCTCCGATCTGAGCATCCACCAGCTGAGCACCAAGCTGTATGAGGGATTGCTGGGGGAGGGCGCGACCACGGTGGCCGTGCACATCTTCAGCTTCGGCTTCAAGCATGGGGTGCCGATCGACGCCGATTTCGTGGCCGATGTCCGTTTCCTGCCCAATCCGTTCTGGGTGCCCAGCCTGCGCGAGCTGACGGGCATGGACAAGCCGGTCAGCGACTACGTGCTGTCCAGCGACGGGGCCAGCGAGTTCCTCGACGCGTACGAGAAGGCGTTGGCGGTCGCGATCGAGGGGTACGCGAAAGAGGACAAGCACTTCGTCACGATAGCCGTCGGCTGCACCGGCGGGCAGCACCGCTCGGTGGCCATGAGCGAGGCCCTGGCCAAGCGGCTGCGCGCACGCGGTCTGCAGGTCACGGTTTCCGCGCGGGAACTGGTCAAACGGCACAACTGAAGCTGGTACGGTAGTCGTATAGCGAGCATAACGAGCCCGAACTATGAAATCACCGGCTGTTCTTGTCCAAGTCGTTGGGTATCACAGATTCCCGGTACATTCGTGGAATGGGCACCGTTATCGTCGGAGTATATAGAGAAGTATTGGGATAGTAGGAGGTTGGCTCTTGGCTCTTCTGGATGATGTCAAAAGCGAACTGGCTGCAATCGACAACGAGCTGCCCGCCGCCAAGAAGGCACAGGCCACGGCGATGATCCGCTTCGGCGGGGGGTTGCGCCTGGTGCAGCGTCAGATCATCGTGCAGGCGCAGTTCGATTCGCTGGAGGCCGCCAAGTGGCTGCAGTCCACCATCAAGAACCTGTACGGCCATGAGGCGTCCCTGGCGCAGGTGGCCCGGCAGACGCCGAGCGGCGTGGTCCAGCGGTATCTGGTGCAGGTGGAGCGCGGTGGCGCCGCCTTGGCGCTGCAGACCGGTCTGCTCGACCGCCGCAAGCACCTGGTATTGGGACTGCCGGCCGACATCATCAGCGGCAACATCGCTCAGGTCAAGGCCGCCTGGCGCGGCGCGTTCCTTGCCCATGGCGGGCTGTCCGATCCGGGCAAGGCCAGCTATCTGGAGATCGTCTGCCCCACCAACGAGGCGGCGTTGGCGCTGGTCGGCGCGGCGCGGCGACTGGGCGTGACCGCCAAGCCGCGTCAGCTGCGCAGCTCCGAGCGCGTGACGCTGAAGGATCCGGACGCCATCGAACGCATGCTCATGCTCATGGGCGCCCCACGCTCCGCGCGGGAGTGGACCGGCAAGCGTTCCGACGGCGAGGCCCGGGGCAAGGCCAACCGCCTGGCCAATTTCGATGACGCCAACATGCGCCGCAGCGCCAAGGCCGCGGCCGAAGCCAGCGACAAGGTGCGTAAGGCCTTCGAGATCCTGGGCGACGACATCCCCGAGAACCTCCGCGCCGCCGGCCAGCTGCGTCTGGACCACGGCGACGCCAGCCTGGAGGAACTGGGGCGTCTGGCGAATCCGCCGATCACCAAGGACGCCATCGCAGGCCGCATCCGCAGGCTCCTGCAGCTGGCCGAGAAGACTGAGAAGGCCCGCGCGCAGCAGCAGTAGGACATCGGGAGCCCTCCCTCGCCGGGGGCTCCTTTTTGTTGCCGCGTCCACACAATGCACACATACGCGCGCACAGTGGTGTAGGATTCGTAAGTGGCAGGCTATGCCATTCCACGCATTCTGCGAAAGGACATACATGAAGACACTCAAGGATCTTGGAGATCTCAAGGGCAAGCGCGTTCTGGTGCGCGCTGATTTCAACGTTCCGCTGGACGGCACCACGATCACCGATGACGGTCGTATCAAGGCCGCCCTGCCGACGATCAAGGCTCTGCGCGAGCAGGGTGCCAAGGTCATCCTGATGGCCCACCTCGGCCGCCCGAAGGGCAAGGTCGTGCCGGAGCTGAGCCTGGCCCCGGTCGCCGCCCGTCTGGGTGAGCTGCTCGGCATCGAGGTTCCGCTGGCCGAGGACACCTACGGCGAGGACGCCCAGGCCAAGGTCGCCGCGATGAACGACGGCGATGTGGTGCTGTTGCAGAACGTGCGCTTCAACCCGGAGGAGACCAGCAAGGACGCCGATGAGCGCGCCGCCTATGCCAAGAAGATCGCCGCCCTTGGCGACGTCTTCGTCTCCGACGGCTTCGGCGTGGTGCACCGCGCCCAGGGCTCGAACTACGATGTGGCCGCCGATCTGCCGGCCGCCGCGGGCCTGCTGGTGGAGAAGGAAGTGACCGCGCTGTCCAAGGCCACCGAGAACCCGGAGCGTCCGCTGACTGTGGTGCTCGGCGGTTCCAAGGTCTCCGACAAGCTCGGCGTGATTGAGAACCTGCTCGGCAAGGCCGATCGTCTGGTCATCGGCGGCGGCATGGTGTTCACCTTCCTCAAGGCCAAGGGCT
>NZ_DGVO01000035.1:0-44667 GCF_002394995.1 Bifidobacterium sp. UBA4282 | reverse complement strand
CACCGATTCCTTGTTCGCCAGGGCCAGTTGGGAGCCGGCCTTCAGCGCGGCGATGGACGGCTTCAAGCCGATCGAGCCGGTGATGCCGTTGAGCACCACCGAGGCGCCGCATCCGGCGACAGCCTCCACCGCATCCGGGCCGGCCTGGATCTGCGTGGTCGTGGCACCGGCGCGGTCCAACGCCTCCCGCAACGCAGGCACCACGTCGGCCCGGTATACGGCCACCTGCGGCACCTGGAACTCCGCGGCCTGCTTGGCCAACAGCTCCACATGGGCGCCGCCCGCCGCCAATCCGACGACGGTGAACCGGTCACGGTGACGCGCGATGACGTCCAATCCCTGGGTGCCGATGGAACCGGTCGACCCGAGGATGACCACGGTAAGGTTCTGATTCACTGTTCCGTCTTCTTCCGCGTCGGTTCGTCATTGTCGAACGTGGGGAACGACAGATCGGGGATGTCCAGAGACGGCATGGCGTCCAGATTCAGCGAGCGCACCGTCGGCACGCTGGGGACGTCCAATGACGGCACCTGCGGATCGGAGGCCGTCGGCATCGGCTGGGTCTGCTGCACGGCGGCGGCCAGATGCGCCAGCCCCGCCAGCGGATCCTCGCTCTTCTCCGGAGTGTTCTGTTCGGGAGTGCTCCGTTCGGGCTGCTGCGCCGCGGCCGCCGGCTCGGTCTGCCGGGCGTAATCCCACGCGACCGGTGCCGGTGCCGCAGGAGCCGTGTATTCGGGCGTGGGGGCCGGAGCCGGCATGGCGATCGTCGTCACCGGGGACGCCGTCTCGGCAGTCGGTGCGGACGGTGCGGACGGTACGGGAACCGGGGCAGGCGGCACGGGCGCCACCGCGGGTTCGCGCGGGGCGGCAGGTGCCGGAACGGCGAAGATCTGCTGCTCGACGCGATGCAGTTCGGCGAAGTCGTCGTCCATCACCGTGGGGGACACGGCCGTATCGAGCGACTGGGTCTGCTCCCTCGGAGGGAACAGCGCCGGAGCCGCAGCCGTCTCGGCCACCGCACTGCGCTGCTGCGTGGTGGCGGGGTCATGGACGTAATCCGACACGCGGGCATAGGACTCGATGCGGCTCAGCAGCCGCACGCAGGCGTTCAGGTAGTTATCCACCTGGCGCTCGTCATAGCCGCGCTTGCCCTTACGCTGGGTGAAGATCACATTGGCCACGCTGGTGGAGTTCACATCCACCAGATCCTTCACGTCGTCGGCTGTCACCCCGTCCACGCCCAGTTCCGCGGCGGCCTTGTCGATGACCTGATCCACCAGACGGTCGACCTGCTTGCGATCGTAGGACGGAGCCTTGGCGTCACCCGGGCGGAAACGCTGACGCGCCGCGCGGTCGGCGTGAGCGGTCAGGCTGCGGTACAGGTCCTCGGTCTGGGCCTTCCACACCACACGCCCGTGGCGTGCGATCTCCCGGGTGGTCTGCTGATCCACCACGGCGCGTTCGAGCCGGCCCAAGGCGGCGTCCACCTGGCTGATGACGTAGCCGCCCTTGCTCAGGTCGAACGACACGTTCTGGATGTCCTGCTGCGTCAGCTGGGCGTCTTCGCTGTCATACAACGCGTGGGTACGTTCGAGGAACTCATCCACCTGTTCGGGGTTATATCCCCACTTGCGCTTGCCCGCCCGGGCGATGCCCGAAGCGTTCCTGCCGGATTCAGGTTGCTGCGCCATGGCTCTTGACCTCCTACGGTTACAACTCTGTAGTTCAGATTACGTGACCGTTGCGACGCGCCCGAACACCAACACACGCCACGCGCTCGCCATACGGTCGAGGCATACGGTACAGTAGGTCGATGCGGGCGATTAGCTCAGTTGGTTAGAGCGCCACCTTTACACGGTGGATGTCGGGGGTTCGAGTCCCTCATCGCCCACACGAATCGTTATGGCCGCCGCAGCAATGCGGCGGCCATACGTTGTATTCAGCGCCCCTTGCCGAAGGCGCGCAGTCGGATGCCGTTCCAATCGGAGCTGACCGTCAACGGCGTCGCGGCGTTCATGCCTGCGGTTTTGGCCGCGGACTGCACCGTGCTGGAGCTGGCGGCGCCCGGACGTCCCGGCTTCGGGGTCAGCACCCACAGCGGACCGTCCTCCCCCAGCACCGCATACGCGTCCACAATCGTGTCGGACAGTGAGTCCTCGTCGTCGCCGTCCCTCCACCAGATGATGACGCCATCAACGGCGGAATCGTAATCCTCGTCGACGAGATCCTCACCGGTCAGTTCCTCGATGGATGCACGGATGGAATCGTCTACATCGTCATCCCATAGCCATTCCTGGATGATGTCCCCACGGCTGAAACCGAATTCTTCAGCGTGTCGTGATGCTGTTTGGTTCACGTTGCACAATATAGCAAACCGGTGTGAACTCGCGGGGTCTTTCCGCGCCGATTCGCGATTCCTCCCACATTCCGGACGCCCGTTGCCGCATCGGGCGACGCTCCGTTCTACCGCGCCCTGCAATGCGGCAGGTCATCCCCCCTGCCCTGGCCGATGGCCGTCAGCGCATCGTACGCCTCGGACAGCGTGGATACGCACACGTCGCGTACCCCCTCGGGAACGTTGCCCGCCACCTCGGCGGCGTTCGCCTCCGGCGCGAGGAACCAGGTGGCGCCGTCGCGCTTGGCCCCCAGCATCTTCAGGCGCACGCCGCCGATGGCGCCCACGTTGCCTTCGGCGTCGATGGTTCCGGTGCCCGCGATCGTCCGCCCGCCGGTCTCGCTTTCGGGCGTCAGCTTATCGATCAGACCCAGCGCGTACATCATGCCGGCCGAGGGGCCGCCGATGCCTTCCACATGCATGTCCACGTCAATGTTCGACACATCCACGCCCCGGTCCTGCAGGAACGTCAGCGCGGCGTCGACCGCCTCCTGCTGGGATTGGTCCATCTCCTGCTGGCTCTCGCCGGCGTACTCCTCGGCGGTCTGCCCGATCGGCACCACGGCCTCGTTCGGCATGACCACGGTGTCCGGGTCGAACCAGCCGATCAGCGCCACGATATTCGACACCGGATATCCGGGCACGCCCGACGCGTTGACGGTGGTCAGCAGCAGTTCGCCCTCGTCCGTGTAGGTGTCGGCGCCCTCGACCGCAATGACCTCGCCGCCGGACCGCCCCGACAGCTCCCCCAGCACATCCTGCGTGGGCCCGGGGGTTTCGATGCAGTAGGGGCTGGGAGCCGCCAGCGCGACCAGTCCCAGCAGCACGGCGAACAGCCCGGCGCAGTACCGCAGCGAACGGGTTTCGAAGTACCGCCTCAGACGTCGGAATGCGCCTTTGGCGTGAAAACGGCGCGTGGAGTGCATATTCGGCATACCTCCCATACTATGGATACAACCGACGTTATCCTCACAGCGCGAAGGCGGAGACCGATATGGACGAGAATGCTATCCGGCAATGGCTGATCGAATGCTTCGGACCGATTCAGGGTGAGATGGCCTGGAGCCAGATCGCGAATCTGCCCGAGCCGATTCGCGAGCAGCTGCTCAGCCAGGATCCGAGCCGGTTGCCCAAACCCGCCGAGGTGCAGTCGATGATGCAGGCGTTCACCGCCGGGGGGCTGAACACCATGGACGATATGCAGCGCACCGTGCAGGAGGGGCCCATCAACGTCAAGCTCGCCACCTCCATAGCGCTGCAGCAGGCGAACGGCGAGGGCAGCGACCGCACCGTGAACGCCGAGCAGGGCCAGCTGGCCCGCAGGGCCGTCAGCGAGGCGAACCTATGGCTGGATACGGTCTGCCGGTTCGACCCGGTGCCCGGCGAGGTGCAGCTGCTGACCCGCTCCGGCTGGGTGGAGGGCACGCTGGACGCGTGGGCGGAGTTCGCCGCGCCGGTGGCCCAGTCGATGAACGACGCGGTGGCCTCCGTGATGTCCGAACGGCTCGGCGATGCCTTCGGCGACGGCGAGGTGGCCGGCATGTTCGCGGGCCCTGTGCCGATTCCGATTCCCGAGGGGATGAAGGACCCCGCCCAGCTGATACGGCTGTTGGCGAACACCTCGTTCGCCATGCAGCTGGGGAAGGCCGCCGGCGCCATGTCGCACGAGGTGCGCGGCAGCTTCGATCAGGGGCTGGCCCTGCTGAAGAATCCCGCAGGCGCGCTTATCGTGCAGAACATCATGGCGTATGCGGATTCGCTGGATATCCCGGTCGCCGAGGTCATGGCGTTCATCGCCTTGCAGGAGCTGGCCCATGCCCGGCTCTTCGCGGCCGTGCCGTGGCTGATGCCGCGGTTCGAGGCCCTGATCGGCAAGTATGCGCGCGGCATCACCATCGACCTGGACGCCATGGAGGAACAGCTGCGCGACGCCGCTTCGATGGATCCGGATTCCCTGTCCGGGGCGGTGAATCTGACCAAGGTGGGCATCCCCGACACCCCCGAGCAGCAGGAGGCGCTGGCCAGCCTGGAGAACCTGCTGGCCCTGGTCGAGGGATGGGTCGATTGCGTGACCTGGAAGGCGGGCATGGCCCATATCCCGCATATCGAACAGCTCCGTGAGATGTCCCGCAGGGAGCGCGCCACCGGAGGCCCCGCGGAACGCACCTTCGCCCAGCTGCTCGGGATGCATCTGCGCCCCAAGCGCATGCGCGAGGCCGCCGCGCTGTGGGAACGCATCGGCTTGGAGGACGGCGACGACGCGCGCGACACCCGCTGGTCGCACCCCGATCTGCTGCCCGTCATGCCCACCGACGACGATCGCTCCATCGCCTCGGCCCCGGACGACGCCGAGGCGGACGCACGGCCCGCCAACACCGATGCCGGCTCCGGCGACGACGGCACCACCGGCATCGACTGGGACGCCGAGCTCAGCAAACTGCTGGATGAGGGGCTGCCCGACGACGGGACGTCCGACGGCGACTCCTCCGGCACCGAACCGTCCGACAATTACGACAATTAAGCAAGGAAACGGCTGGCGCTGCGCTGCATGGCCGCAGCGCCGTCCTTGCCCCGCGCGTAGGACAGATGCAACGAATCCTCGGCGCGCGTGATGCCGACATACATCAGCCGCCGCTCCTCCTCCAACAGATCGCCCGGGACGGGCGAACCGTACGGCAGCAGTCCCTCCGAGCAGCCGATCAGGAACACGTGCTTGAACTCCAGGCCCTTGGCGGCATGGATCGTGGACACGGTCACACCCGCGTCATCGCCCGAAACCCCCAACGTCTCCAGCATGGCCTGCCGCCCGGCCTGCCCGTCGTCCAACGCCGAACGCTGCCATCCGGCATCGCGACGCACCCGGAACCGCAACCCCTCACGCCGCAACGCCGCGCACACCACCTGCTGCTGCGCGTTGAGCCGCGTCAGCACCGCGCACTCCTGCGGCGCCACCCCGCGCGCCGCCAGACGGGCAATCGCAGCGGCCACGCCGGCAGCCTCGTCGGCGTCCGTACCGTACACGGTGCGGCTGATCCGCACTCCATCCCGGCGGCCGGAATCCAGCTTCAGGTAATCGGCCCGGTTCGGCGACGCCCCCAGGACACGGTTCGCGCACCGTACGATCTGCGGGGTCGAACGGTAATCCACAGCCAGATTGATGTCGGCCGACAGCGGGGCGAACTCATCGGCGAACCCCAGCAGATCGTAACTGCTCGCCCCCGCGAACGAGTAGATCGTCTGCGCGGGATCGCCCACCACGCACACGTTCCTGTTATCCCCCAACCACAGCCGCATCAGCCGATGCTGCAGCGGCGACACATCCTGGTACTCGTCCACCGTCAGCCATCGGATCGAGGAGCGGATGGCGGCGCCGACCTCCGGGAACCCGTCCAGCAGGTGGCAGGCAATCAGCAGGATGTCGTTGAAATCGATCTCCCCCTGTGAGGTTTTCACCGTCTCGTAGGCGCGGTAGACCTCCACGAACCGATCCGGCTCCATCCCCGCCGGCGGGCGGCGGTGCAACGCCGCGCACACCCGCGGATAGTCATCCGGGGCGATCAGCGACACCTTGGCCCAGTTGATCTCGGCGTGGATGTCGCGCAGATCGCTCTCCTGCGGCTGCAGTTCGCTGATCCGCGCGAAGGCCTTGGCCACCAACCCGCGCTGGTCATCCGTGATATGCGGGAACGGGGTCTCGCACACCTCATCCCACACGCGCAGCAGCTGGTGCAACGCGGCGGAGTGGAAGGTGGCGGCGGTCACGGCCTCCCCGACGCCGAGTTTGGACAGCCGCACCCGCATCTCGGCGGCGGCCTTCACCGAGAAGGTGACCGCCAGCGTCCGCGCCGGATCCCAGGCGCCCGACGCGCAGGCGTAGGCGATGCGGCGCGTCACCGTGCGGGTTTTGCCCGCACCGGCCACGGCCACGATGCGCACCGGGCCGTCCACCGC
Organism: Bifidobacterium sp. UBA4282; assembly: GCF_002394995.1. Classification (NCBI taxonomy): domain Bacteria; kingdom Bacillati; phylum Actinomycetota; class Actinomycetes; order Bifidobacteriales; family Bifidobacteriaceae; genus Bifidobacterium; species Bifidobacterium sp. UBA4282. Next base: position 38,321 of record NZ_DGVO01000035.1, on the reverse strand, counting down.
CGTCGCGGCGGCACGCTGTGCCTCATCCAAACCGTCCAGAATCGCATCCGCCGAAGTTGCCATGCACCCATTGTGCCATGCTTCGCTTTGCGCCATCCGTGTATTAGTGTGGAACTGTGACTCAGCGAAGCAAGTTCCAATTGGCGGCGTTGGCCTCGGCGGCCATGCCGAACATCGTCGTATCCGGAGTACGCGGCGTGAACCAGATTGCCCCGGCGGACGTATCCTGCGGCATCAGCCAGGCCGTGGTGCAGGATGCGTCGGGCAAACTGTACGATGTGTTCGTCACCGACACCGAAGCCGGGCGGGAGCGGCTTCAGGACCGCGTGCGCGCCGCCGACACGCTGAGTAAGGCGCACGTGCCCGCAGGACTGGGATTCGCCGTGGACCGCGTGGCGGTATTCGAACCGGGCGCCGACGACCACGGGACGACCGGCAGCACCGCGGTTATGGTATGTCCCCATGTCATCGGAGAGGCCCGACCGCTGAACATGCTCACCATCGATGACTGCACGGCCATCGGCACGGCCATCGGCGCCATCCATCGCCTGCACGGGACGTTCCTGACCGACAATGGCTATCCGGCGTTCGCCACCGGGCAGATCCGCGCCCAGCTGACCGCCTGGATCAAGCGACTGCGTCAGGCCGGGCACATCCCTGCCGAGATCACCACCAGCTGGTCGCAGGTGTTGGAGACCGAAGGGCTCTGGTCGTTCGCCACATGCCCCGTGCACGGTGGATTCGACGACGGAGACATCCTCTTCTCCGGTTCCACCATCACCGCCATCACCAATTGGCAGGATATGCAGATCAACGATCCCGCGCGCGATCTGGCGTGGATCTTCGCCAAGCTCGACGAGGCCCACCGCAACGCCGTGCTCGCCGCCTATGGCAGGATGCTCGGCAACCGACTGGACGATCTCATCATGCTGCGCGCGAACCTGTGGCTGCAGATGGAGCAGGTCGGCGAATTCGTTCAGGCGCTGAGCCGCGCGGACAACGCCAAGATCCTGCAGTTCAAGGCGCAGGTGGAGCGGCTCGCTCACCAGCTCGGAGTGATGACGCAGCGCGCCAAGAGCACCGCCGCCCCCGCCCAGCGTTCCGGCACGAAGCCGCCGAGCACCATCACTGTGGGCACCTTGCTCAATGACGCGGAACGCCGGCGCGCATCCGAACCGTCCACCGGACGGCCCCCCGCCGAAACCGTCGCCAGCAAGACCGCCGTCAATGACGACACCGGAGAGACCGACAAGACCGGTTCGTCGCAGATCGAGGCGGTCGGCGAGGCCGACGTCGATTCCACCGCCGACCACCCGGTGACCGCGCATACGTCGGGTTCCACCGCACAGACGGTCGTGTTCTCCGGCTCGGTCGATACGGATGACGACACCGGCGAGGCGGAGGTCCGGGACGTGACGGCACAGACCGAGGCCGCCCCGTCACATGACGCCGAATCGACCGCCACGATCGTCATCCCCCTGCTGGAACGCGAGGAGCGGGCGATGCGCGACGCGCAGGCCGGCCTTCACCCGGACGAGGACGACGACACTGGCGAGCGCACGCCGCGAGCGTAATCGGTCATGTCCCGGCGCAGGACGGGGCACAATACAATCGGAACACGTCAACTCACGGTATATCCGTATATCCGTCCTCCGGCCGACCGGAGGACATAAGGAGGAAGCATGGACATCGAACTGGGCATCCGCGATGTGGCGCGCACGGTGAACTTCAGCACCGAGCAGAGCGCCGACGAGGTCGGCCAGGTCATTGCCGCCGCGGTGGCGGACGGCCGCACCATCGACCTGGTGGACGACAAGGGCCGCCATATCATCGTGCCGGCCGGTTCCCTGGGGTACGCAATCATCGGATCCGAAACCAAGCACGCCGTCGGCTTCGGCGCGCTGTGACGCCGGGTCTGTCGGCCGTCCGCGCCGTCAGCGGATGACCGGCAGACAGCCGCGACGGATGATCTCCGCCGCTACGGCGTCCTCGGTGAGATTCTCCCCCAGCGCATTCGGTTTGCCGGCACCGTGCCAGTCCGAGCCGCCGGTGACCAGCAGATCGAGCCGATGCGCCAGACGCAGCAGACGTTCACGCTGTTCCGGCGGATTGCCACGGTGCCATACCTCAAGACCGCCCAGACCGGCTCGCGCCAGACGTTCGATCTGCGTGTCGGACAGCAGCACACGGTTGCGTCCGGGATCCCCCGCGTGGGCCACGACGCTCACGCCGCCGGCGGCTTTCACCGCCTCCACCACCTGCATCGCCGTGGGCGAGGGCGTGGGGATGTAGTACCGGCTGGAAGCACTCACCGCCCCCGCGAACGCGTCGGATCGCGTCGGGTAGACGCCCGCCGCCACCAGCGCATCGGCGATATGCGGGCGGCCGATGGTGGTGCGCTCCCCCTGTTTGGTCTGCGCCAGCACATCCTCCCACGTAATCGGGTAATCCTTGGCTATCATCTCCACCATCCGGCGGGTACGGCGCAGGCGGGCGCGCCGCGTGGCGGCGAACAGTTCGCGGATGCCCGCGTTCTCCGGATCGTATTGCAACCCCAGCATGTGTACGGACACGCCGTCGTCCACCGCGGTGATCTCCGTGCCGCGCAGCAGCGTCATCGACAGTTCCCGGGCCGCCTGCTCGGCCTCCTGCCAGCCGGCGGTCGTGTCGTGATCGGCGATCGCCACGCCGTGCAGCCCCCGACGCACGGCCTCACGCACCAGGGTCCGCGGGGTCTCGGTGCCGTCGGAGTACACGGTATGGCAGTGGATATCCCAACCGGCCTGCGGCGGGGTATCGACATAGGCAACAAGGGTCATACACCCATCGTAATCTGGTGAGCGGTATGGCGAACGCCATGGGTGGCGTCCGCGCGGACACGAAGGATGATGATGAACGATTCGACGCAGTCTCCGACAACCGCAACCGATTATGACGCGGATACGACCACGGCGCGTTCCGGGCTGACGATTCCGGGGCGCAGCCTGCTGGGCGGCTGGCGGCATACCGCGCAGTGGACGTACCTGATCATGCTGATCGCCTCCGCGGTGGCGTTGTTCGCCTCATTCGTGCTTTCGGCCGAAACCCTGCAGCTCGCCCGGCATCCGAATCAGACGCTCGGCTGCGACATCAACGGCGTGCTCTCCTGCTCCACGGTGGCGCAGTCCTGGCAGGCGGAGATCGTCAAGTTCGGCGGGCTGAGCTATCCGAACGCGTTCTTCGGCATCGCCGCCGAATCGGTGTTCGTGACCGTGGCCGTCATCGGCCTGTGCCAGGTGCGCGTGCCGCGCTGGTTCGCCGCCTGCACCTGGTTCGGCGGGCTGGCGGCGCTGGCCTACGCCTACTGGCTGTTCAGCCAGTCGATGTTCGTCATCAACGCGCTATGCCCATGGTGCATGGTGCTGATGTTCTCCACCACCATCCAGTTCATGGCGCTGTCACATGCCACGGTGGTGGTGCAGGGGCTGCCGCCGAAGGCCGAGGGTTTGCGCACCTACTACCGGCTCCATATCGACCTGATGATGGACGCAGTGTGGGTGCTCGCCGTCATCACACTGATCCTGGTGGTCGACGGACCGGCGCTGTTCGCCTAGCGCACCCGGATGGCGGCTGGACCGACGTTGTTCGCTCTCGTCCGGGTCGTTTCCCGCTTCGCCAGTGGCCCGTGCATGCGCGCACGGGCCACTGGCGTATCCACTGTCGGTATTTGGACCGGTTGCGGCGGCACTCCGCTACTGCAGGCTGATTCGGCCCACGATGGTGGCGGGACCGGTGAGCACGACCTCGGTGTCGTCCACGTCGACGCGCACGATACCGCCGCGCACCGTGATATCCCAATGGTCGATCCGCGTCCGCCCGCGCAGCACCACGCCCGTGGCACACAGGCCGGTGCCGCAGGACAGCGTCTCCCCGCAGCCGCGTTCGTGCACGCGCATCGTGGCCTTGCCGATGCCGTGCGGGTCGGACGCGTCGTCGATCCGGACGAACTCCACATTCTGATCGGTTTCGATCGTCGGCGTCACCACCGGCTTGACGGTCAGGTCCAGGCCCTCCACGTCCGGCAGCGTCGCCCCGGGTTGCTCCAACGGCACCACCACATGCGGGTTACCCATATCCACGAACGTGCCGCGCCCCTCGCCCGGCATGCCGGGGATCGTGACCGTATACGCATCGTCCGCGCCCTTGGACCAGGCGCCCATCCGCACCTGGAACACATCCCTGCCATATGGCGCCACATCGCCCAGCGAGGTCAGCACCTTCACCCCGGCGCGCGTGCCCAGCCGGAACGGTTCGCCGCCGGGGCCGTCGGCGATGCCCTGGCGCTGGGCGAACAGCGTGATCGCCCGCGTGCCGTTGCCGCACATCTCCGCCAGCGACCCGTCGGCGTTGCGGTAGTCCATGAACCATGCGGCGTCACCGTCCGCGCATTCGGCGATCTGCTCCGCGTTCAGGTCGGACACCATCGCGGGATGGGTCAGACGGATCAGGCCGTCGCCGCCGATGCCGAAATGCCGGTCGCACAAGAACCGCACCTCGTCGGCGGTCGGCTCGTACCGGCCGTCAGGGTCCAGATACACCACGAAATCGTTGCCGGTGGCGTGCGCCTTGAAAACGTCATGGGGAATGCTCATGGCTTCGAGCCTACCGCCACCCCGGGGCGGGACGGTATTCTGGAGAGGACACCGTGTGCGACCGTACGCGCACGGACGGTATACAGACGACACAGGAGGCGGCATGGCATCAACGGCACCGATCGGCGTGTTCGATTCCGGATTGGGCGGCATCTCGGTGGCGCACGAAATCCGCCGCGCCATGCCGCATGAGCGGGTGCTGTACTTCGGCGATTCCGCCAACGCCCCCTACGGCACGAAGACGCCGGAACAGGTGCGCGAGCTCTCGTTCGCCATCGTGGAACACTTCGTGAAACAAGGTGTCAAGGCGGTGGTGATCGCCTGCAACACCGCCACTTCGGCCGCGGTCAACGAGCTGCGGGACACGTATGAGATCCCGATCATCGGCATGGAACCGGCGCTCAAGGTGGCCTGCGACCGCGGACACGGGGAACGTCAGCGGGTGATTGTGGCCGCCACGCCGCTGACGCTGCGGGAGCGCAAGTTCGCCGCGCTGATGGACCGATTCAAGGCCGATCATACGATTCACCCGGAGCCGTGTCCTGATCTGGTGTCGATCGTGGAGAGCGGGCGACTGGACGATCATGATCTGGTGATGCGCACGCTGCACGGGTATTTCGACCACTACGACCTGGATTCGATCGACGCCGTGGTGCTCGGCTGCACGCACTTCGTGTTCTACCGCGGGTACTTCCGCGAGTTGCTGCCCGATTCGGCGGCCATCATCGACGGCAACGAGGGCACGGTGCGGCATCTGCATGTGGTGCTGGAATCATTGGGCAAACTGGCGCCCGAGGACGCCGTTGGCGGTGTGGAGCTGGCGAATTCCGACCCGTCGCCGCGCGTCGCCGCCCTGGCACGGGACCTCCTGCAGCGCCCATAGCGCTCTTCCCGGGATCTCCCGCGGCACCCGTCAGACTCCCTCCTGCAGTCCGCAAGCCCCTTCCCGCGCCAACACGCCCGGCTTCTGCGGACTCTGATGCATCGTGACTCTGACACAAGGTGCAAAACGGCGGAATATCAAGGGTCTGAACTCGTATCACGGTCACAAAAGTGTCACAGTCCACACAAGTCGGGCGTGTCGGGAAACTAGCAGCCGCCGGCGGAAATGTCGAGGCCGGGCGCGTAAGCTCGCCAATCATAGCGCGAAAGGGGTTTGACGATGACGCAGACGGCACAGGCGGCACAGACAACGCAGACGGTACAGGCAACGCAGGCGGCACATAAAACGGCCATCATCGACGTGGGTGGCGGTTATCGCGCGATCTTCGGCGCGGGCGTGCTCGACCGGTGTCTGGAGGACGGCATCACCTTCGACAGCTGCTACGGCGTTTCGGCCGGCAGCGCGAACCTGACCTCGTTCCTGGCCGGCCAGCATGGCCGCAACCACACGTTCTACACCCAGTACGCGTTCCGCAAGGAGTACGCGAGCACTGAGAACTTCCTCAAGGCGCACAACTTCGTGGACCTGGACTACGTGTACAGCACGCTGAGCAACCATGACGGCGAAAACCCGTTGGACTACGAGGCCTTCCTCGGCAATCCCGCCGAGTTCACCGTGGTGGCCTGCGACGCGCGCGACGGCTCCACCAAGTACTTCACCCGTTCCGACATGGGCTACGAGTCGATCGACCCGATCAAGGCCTCCAGCTCGGTGCCGGTGGCCAACGAACCGTATGTGATCGACGGCGTGCCGTACTACGACGGCGGCATCGCCGACCCGGTGCCGGTGCAGAAGGCGGTGGACGACGGTTGCGACCGCATTGTGGTGGTGCTGACCCGGCTGAAGGACGAGCTGCGCGAGCAGAAGAAGGATGTCGCCCCCGCGCGCGTGCTCAAGCACCTGTATCCGGCGGCCGCCGAGCGCCTGCTCAACCGGTACAAGACCTACAACGACGAAGTGGCGCTGGCCAAGGAGTACGAGAGGCAAGGCATCGCGCTGATTCTGGCCCCCGACGACCTGTGCGGGCTGAGCACGCTGACCAAGACCTACGAGGGGTTGGAGCGCATGTACCGCAAGGGGTATGCGGCCGCCGCCCGAATCGGGGACTTCCTGAACAGCTGACGGAACTGCTGCCAGGTTCAGCGGATCCCGCATGTCCGCGGACCCATCCCACACCGGGAATACTCCGCCGTACCCTCTGAAACGAAGCCGGACAACTCCTACAACGGGGGGTGTCCCGGCCTCGTTCAGTTTCTAGGCGTAGACTCGCTTCCAGCCGACGAAAGCGAGGACACCATGGATCTGTATGTCAATGCCAGGTTTCTGCCGATGACCGGCGAGCACGATACCTTCGAGGCCATGCTGGTGGGCGATGACGGCACCATCACCTTCACCGGATCATTGGAGCAGGCCCGCGACCGCGCCGCACAGCTGCGGCGCACCACATCCGGTTCCTTGGCTCGTGAGATCGATTGCGAAGGCCATTGCGTCATGCCCGGCCTGATCGACCCCCATTCGCATTTCAGCGGCGCCACACAATATTTCACCGCCGCCGATCTGAGCGGAGCGCGGGACTTCGACGATGTGGCCCGGCTGCTCACCGACTTCGCGCGGCGGCGCGGCTGGCTCAAAACCGCCGACACGGCGACGGCACCGGCGCAACCTGACGACGGCGTGATCCTGATCGGCGTGGGATTGGACGATGCCACGCTGGTCGAACACCGGATGCCGGACCGCACGGTGCTCGACCGGGTGAGCGCCACGCTGCCGGTGGTCGTCAACCACGTCTCCGGTCATAATCTGGCCTGCAACACCCGCATGCTGCAGCTCGCCGGCATCGATGCCGACACCCCCGACCCGACCGGAGGCCGTTACCTGCGGGATGCGGACGGCAGGCCGGACGGCCGTTGCGTGGAGCCGCCGGCCATGTCGCCGGTGTTCACCTATATCCAGTCGCATCAGCGGTTGGATATGCATGCGCTGGTCGGCGACATGCAGGATCTCTACGCTTCGCATGGCATCACCACCGTGCAGGATGGCGCCACCACCGCGCATGACGCCGCCGTGTTCGCCGACATCGCCGATCATGGCGGATTCCGCGTGGATCTGGTCTCCTACCCGATGTTCGGCGAGGATGTGGATGGCGTGTTCCGTGAATTCGCACGGTACGATTCCACCGCCTACCACGGCGGGTTCCGCTTCGGCGGCCGCAAGCTGTTCATGGATGGTTCCCCGCAGGCACGCACCGCGTGGCTGACCGAACCGTATACGCCCGGTCCGGAGGGTGCGGGGTACCGGGGACATGCGACCGTGGACCTGGACGCCGCATATCGGTTCGCGCTGGCGGCGTTTGACGAGGGACACCAACTGCTCTGCCATTGCAATGGCGACGCCGCCTCCGACGCGTATCTCGATCTGGTGGAGCGGGCGTTGCGGGAGTCGACGAATCCGCACAGGCATGAGTTGCGGCCGGTGATGGTCCACTGCCAGTTCGCCCGGCGCGACCAGTACGAGCGGATGCGCACGCTGGGGGTGATTCCGTCGATTTTCGTGGCGCACACCTGGTATTGGGGCGATGCGCACATCGCCAATATGGGCATGGCACGCGCCTCGGAGATCAGCCGGGTGCACGATGCGCTCGACTTGGGGCTGCCGTTCACATTCCACACCGATTCGCCGGTGATTGAGCCGAACCTGTTCGAATCGGTATGGTGCGCGGCCACGCGCGTGACGAAGGCCGGCGTTCAGCTGGATCCGGCCCAGTGCGTGGGCATCTATGACGGATTGAAGGCCGTGACCGTGAACGCGGCCGCCCAGTATGGCGAGCAGCATCGTAAAGGCACGTTGGAGGTCGGCAAACTGGCCGATCTGGCGATTGTGGAACGCAATCCGCTGGATTGCGACGTGCCGGAGCACAGCATCTCCCCGGATTCCGTGGACTCCCCCGCAGCCCTACGCAACCTGCAGGTTCTGGCCACCATCAAGGCCGGACGCACAATCTGGTGTCACAGCTAAAGGAATGTGTATCAACCACGCATATGACAGTTAGTCGCATACGCAAAAGGTTCCCCACCTTCGGGTTCCGCCCAATCGCAGGGTTGGAACGCGGCGGAGGGGAACCTTCGCACTAGTCGTTCGGGAGTGTGCCGTCACAGCACGCAACTCCCCGATCGCACATTACCTATCGGCTTCGCGCATTACTTACCGGCTTCGCCGGCGGTGAGCATGGCCTTGGTGACCTGCTCATAGAGATCCTGGTAGCCGCCGGGGGTCGAGGCGGGCAGCACCACGGTCTTGGCGTTGTTCGATTCGGACAGCGAGCGCATGACGTCCAGATACTGGTTGAACAGCACGACGTTGTTCACGTTGTTGATGTCCATGCCCACGGCCTGCAGGCTCTTGATCTGGTCGACGATGCCGTTGGCGATCTCGCGGCGGTAGTTCGCCTGGCCCTCACCCTGCAGGCGGGTCTTCTCGGCCTCGGCGGCGGCCTGGGTCTCGATCTGGATGCGCTGGGCCTCGGCGCGCTGACGGGTGGCTTCCTTCTCGCGCTGGGCGGCGTTGATGGAGTCCATCGCGCTCTTGACCTGCGGGCTCGGGTCGATCGCGGTGATCAGCGTCTTGACCACGGTGAAGCCGAAGCGCGCCATCTCGGCGCCGACGGTCTTCTGCACGTCGGAGGCCACGTCGTCCTTGCGGGCGAACGCGTCGTCCAGGCTCAGGGCCGGGATCGCGGAACGCAGGGCGTCCTCCATGTAGGAGCGCAGCTGGCCGGCCGGGTCGCGCAGCTCATAGTAGGCGGTGGCCACATCCTGCGGGTTCACGCGGAACTGCGTGGAGGCCACCACCGTCACGAACACGTTGTCGAGCGTCTTGGTCTCCAGCTGCACGTTGATCTGCGAGACGCGCATGTTCGTCTTCATGGCGATGCGATCCACGAACGGGATCTTCACGTGGATGCCCGCGAACTGCACCTTGTTGAATTTGCCGAACCGCTCGATGATGTACGCCTGCTGCTGCGGCACGATGAACAACGATGCGGCGAGCACCGCGACGATGACGACCAGCACGACGATCACAGTCACAAGCGCCCCAAAAACCGAGCCAAACATGATGTCTCCTTCATGGCTCCGGCGCGGCACCGGTCGCCGCGTTCCGTGGCACCATCTTACCAATCGCGGCATCAACGCGCGCTCAGCCCCGCCGACAAGCAGATGAACATCCGGTATCCGGCAGGGACCGACCGATGCCCGTTCGCCCCGGCTCGTGCCCGCGCATGGCCGCGACCGACCACCGGTGGCGAGACCCCGACTACAGTGGTCCATATGAGAATCCGACATGCGACATTGGACGACGCCGCGGCGATCGCATTGGTGGAGGCCGCCTGCTTCCCGGCCGCCGAGGCGGCAGACGAACGCGAGGTGCGTGCGCGGCTGGCCGTGTATCCGAACCACTTCTGGCTGATGGTGGACGACGAGACGACGGACCGCGATGCGACGACGGTCCGGGACGGCAGGCTCGCCGCGTTCGTCAACGGGTTCACGACCGACGAACCGGACCTGACCGACGAGATGTACGAGAACGCCGCCATGCACGACGAACGGGGCGCCTGGCAGATGATCTTCGGCGTGGACACCGCGCCCGCATACCGTCACCGCGGGTATGCGAGCGAACTGTTGCGCGCGGCGATCGAGGACGCGCGCGACGCCGGCCGCGCGGGATTGGTGCTGACCTGCAAGGATCGGCTCATCGGGTTCTACGGGCGGCTCGGTTTCGAGAACGAAGGCGTCTCCGCCTCCACACACGGCGACGTGACCTGGTACCAGATGCGTCTGCGATTCTAAGGTCAGTAACGCACGCCGTCGAACCATTGCATGATCTGCGCTTCGCTCACCGGCCGCAGGTCCCACGAGTCCAATCCGACGTGCAGCGAATCCGCCGACCGTCCGGCCTTGGTGTGCTGGTGCGTATGTCCGAACAGCAGACGACGCCCGTCCCGGGGCAGCGCGTCGGGCGCGTATCCGGGGTCGTAGGCGTTGTCGGACACGTCGCCGGTCGGGTCACGATAGCCGTCCATATCCTCCCGGTACGGGAAGTGGCTGAGATGGTACTCGACACCGCCGATGGTGACGGTCGCCGAATCCTGGATGGTGGCGAAGGCGTGATGCCATTCGCCGTCCAACTCCCGGTGATGGAAATTCACGTCATGGTTGCCGACGACCAGATGCAGCCGGCGCGCGTGGATGGCGTGCAGGCAGTGGCGGATATGCTCCATCGACGTGCGGTAGCCGACATCGCCCATGACCCACAGCTCGTCCGCCGGGGTCAGCGTGGCGTTGATCGAGGCAATGACGGCGGTGTCGTGTGCATCGGTGTCGGCGATATCCGCCATCCGCAGGTTCCGGTCGGTGGCGGTCCGTTTGACGTACCGGGTCGCCTCGGCGCGCCCCTGTTCCGCGACGATGCGATCGTAGCCGGCCTTGATGTCGGGGATCGTGATGAACCCGCGCAGTGCCGACACCAACGGATGCCCGAAATGGGTGTCGGTCGTGAAATACATCGCCATCGTCGGCTCCTCTCTTCCTACAGCAGAAGCCTACCCGATTCGGAGCGAAGCCGCACCGCCGTCAGCCGGCCGGAACCAGTCGGCCGGAATCGATCGCCTGGAATCGATCGTCCGGAAACGTCAGACGGCGATCATTCGTCGGCGATGGGCACACGCCACGCGCCGCCGGTCACACGATCGACCAGCAGCATCGACCCGTCACCGATCGGCACGCCGTTGCGCATCAACGAATGCGTATCGCAGAACCACAAGTCGACGGGATTCCCGACGCATGCACCGGCCGCGCTCCGCTGGAACAGGACGGTCGGCACCGGCGTATGGCCGACGACCTGCCGGAATCCCGGCAGCGGATCGGCCGCCAGCTCCGTCCGGTCGGCCCAGCAGGGCGAGGGCGCAGCGGTATCCCAGCCGCCACGCGCCCGACCCACCATCACCCCGAACGGGCGGATGCCGCCGCCGATATGGCCGGCGGCGAACGCATCGACCTGGTCGGCGATCGCTTCGGCGGACGGCGACTCCGGGCGCGGCTCATCCGCGGCGGTCAGACGCTCCCACATCCACTCATACCAACCGTGGGTCAGGCCGGCATGCGAGGCGAGCGTGCCACGCCCGGCCGCATCGGTGAAGCCGAACATGAGCCGGGGCTTCATCATGCACAGCAAATAATGCACATCCGGGTAGGCAGTGGGGTTGAATCCGGGACAGGTGCCGGCGAACGCGCGGAAATTCGGCGTTCCGGAATCCACGTAGTAGGTCAGGTCGTGATTGCCGAGCAGCACCACCACACTGCGGGACTTGCGCTGGGACTCCACCCAGGCGGCCAGGTATTCGAACGCGGCCACCTCGCCGGCGGACGAGATGCCCCACTCATTGAGCAGGTCGCCCAGCAGCACGATGGTGCCAGCGTCCACGCGGTCGGCCGCGCGTTCGATCAGCGGGCACAGGCGTTTGCCCTTGTCGTGGATGTCGCCGCAGAACAGGATACGGTCAGCGCGCGAGCCCTGCCGACACAGGTCTTCATGCCAAAGGTCGGCGGGGCGGGGCGGCTCGGGGGTGGCATGCGAATCGTTCGACATGACTCCACGGTACACCGTGCGGATAGAAACCGCGATGGCGCATGCCCCCCCCCCAAAAAAAAAGAAGACGGCTACGACGCCCGGTTTTATGCCTCTGGATCCACCGGCTCCAACGCCTTATGCTCCCCGTGGACGAGAACCCCATCGGACAGCAACTGTTTGACCGCCGCACGAATCTGAGCGCTCGTGGCATGCGGCGCGGAACCGTAACCGTCGATCCGGTCCAATCCGCAACCGGTAACGTTCAGACTTCGCGACCCCTGGATCGCGTTGACGATTTTCGCGACGCCATACCCATGCCCCTGTTCGGCATAGATATTGCGCACATACGCCGCAATCCGCGTCTTCAACTGCGGATCGACGACCATCGACTCGACGACCACCGTGCGGGATGGCGCACGACCGCCGTGCCCATCGGTACGCGACCTGACATCCGCTGCGGCTTGTCGCCTTGTGCAATACCCGCAGGCACCGCACGATGCCGATTCCGGACGGTCGCCGAAATATCGCAGAATCTGTCCGCGCAGACATGCGGAGGCATCGCAATACCGTTCCATCGCGCGGCTTCGGGCCAATGCCGCCTCCTTGGCCCGCTTGCGGTCGTTCTCATCCGCGAGCGCGGTGCCGACGGAGTCCCTAATACGCCGCCGGTGCAGTTCGAAATCGAATTCGCTCCACAACAGCGTACAGGTGGCCGGCTGCCCGTCCCTTCCGGCACGTCCGGCCTCCTGGTAGTACTCCTCCATGCTGGATGGAACGCTGTCGTTGATCACCCAGCGCACATCGGGCTTGTCGACACCCATGCCGAACGCGGTGGTGGCTGTGATGACATCGATGTCGTCGTTCAGGAACCCGTCCTGCACCCGTGTCTTGCGCGTCTCATCCATTCGGGCGTGGAAGTATTCGGCGTTGACTCCGGCATCCTTCAACGCTTCAGCCAGTTCCTCGGTCCGGTCCCGCGACATGCAGTAGACGATGCCGCCCTCCCCCGGATGCCGACGGGCATAATCTATGACGTATTCGGTGCGTTCCGTCTTGCCGTTCACCCGACGCCTGTCGAAGAACAGGTTCGGTCGGTCGAAGCCGGCGGCAGCGGATAGCGGGTCCCGCAATCGCAGGTTGCGTATGATACCGGTCCGGGTCTCCGGCGTGGCGGTGGCGGTGAACGCGGCGACGACCGGACGTTCCGGCAGCTGCTCGATGAAATCCGCAATGCCCAGATAGTCGGGGCGAAAATCCTGTCCCCATTGGAATACGCAGTGCGCCTCATCGACGGCGATCAGACGGATGCGAATGGATTGGCAGTACCGCACGAATCCGGGCGCGGTCAACCGTTCGGGCGAGACATACAGCAGACGCACCGCCCCGTTGCGAATCTCCTGCTCGATACGAATGTGCTCCTCCCGCCCGGTGGCGGAGTCGATCAGCGCGGCGGGAATACCGCGGGCATTCAGCTGGTTGACCTGATCGTGCATGAGCGCCCGCAGCGGGGTAATGACCAGAACCAGGGCAGGATGGCCGCCCTTGCCGGCCGCGCAGGCGGGAATCTGGTAACAGACGGATTTGCCGGCGCCCGTCGGCATGACGGCCAGCACATCGCGACGATTGAGGATGGCAGTGATGACCTCCAACTGCCGACCACGGAAGGAATCGTATCCGTAGAAGCGCTGGAGCGTGCGCAGCGCCCACGGGGTGTAGTCGGGAGCGGCTTGCGGCGAGACATCTGGCATGATGTCCACGGTACACCGATTGCGCCGGAACGGGAATGGGTGAAGTCACCGTGTAGGTCGCCAGCCTGTGCGGATGCGAATCGCATGATGCCATGGTTCTTGGGTTTGTGCGGGCTCGCAGTCCCGTACGGCAGTACGCGTTCCGCGCCGACGGTGGATAATGGCGGTATGACTGCAACATATATGATTCGACCGATTACGCCTGCCGATGACGCAGCCATGGCTGCGCTGATCCGCCGGAGTCTGGAGGATGCGGGGCTGGACCGGCCCGGCACCGCATACTGCGACCCGCAGCTGGACCGGCTGGCGGAGTATTACGCGGGATTGGAACGACCGGGGGCGTATTGGGTTGCGGTTGAGCGGTTTGGCTCTCGACATGGCCGCGGTTCCGGAGATGATGACGGTGGCGGCGACGACTGCGATTCCGTGGCGGATAGTTGCGGTGTCTCTGGCCACGACACGAACGTTTGTGGCACGCACGATCTCGGTGCGGACGGCGTTGTCGTCGGCGGGGTCGGTGTCGCTGCATGGCCGGGGTCGGAAGATACGTGCGAGCTGCAGAAACTGTATGTTGCGGCGGATCGGCGTGGACTCGGGTTGGGACGACGATTGCTGGAAAGGGCGCTGGCGTTTGCGGGCGAGCATTACCGGCGGTGCTATCTGGAGACGCACAGCTCGCTGGAGGCGGCCTGCGGATTGTACCGGTCGGCGAAATTCGAGTTTCTGGACGGTCCGCTGCCCGGCGGGGAGCATTCGGCGATGGATATGTGGGCGGTGAAGGAGGTGGGCACGGAATGAACCGGAACGGGCGAACAGTACGATCGCTCGCGACATAACCATCTATAGCTACACTTGCTGCAACAACGTGGCCTTAATCTTCTTCTTGGCACGGCACCATATCGGAACGCACACGCTCCGGCGCGATATCAATATCACCCGGCCATGTCGGCACACCGAAAACCAGATGCACAGCGTTGAAAACATCCAATGCCTTCAACTGTTTGAACGCGCCACGTTCCAGATACTTTGACATATCGAACACACCCGAAGCACCATCCGAGCACCTGACCTTGAGCCTATACCCTGGTAAAGGTTCGCACTCGATGACCTTGATCAGATAATCAATCGCCATAGGAATACCTCACTTCAACGGCACGGCGATCCAATCATCTTTAGCCGGATAACTGAGTCACGAATATATCCAGGGCACATATACACCTATGAAACGCTGCTTTCTCTCAACGGTATCATCCGGAACGTACTCTAAAACATAAGGGATATACTTGCGCAGAGCCTTAACAAGGAGGCGAAATTATGACGATAATGGAATCCTTGCCACGCTATGCAACGGACGAGGTACTGGACGGAGAAACAGTCTGCACCACTCCTGAGGAATCCGACGCCCATATGAATGCCATCATCAACGCAAATGAAGTGCGCACCGACATTCATATTGCCACGCAAGCAGCATTATCCGGTCGTCGCGCAGATCGAGTTGCATCGCGATAAACTTGATACGAACTGGTATCTGCTTCATAGGTGAGGTGCAGCACATCCTCCCATTGAACTGAAAGGAGTCGCCATGGGCTTGTCTAAGCTTGTTGAGGTCACGAGCGCGGTTCCGCTAGACAGCTCACACGTGGCCGTCCGATTTGATGATGGGTATTCGGGCGTGTTGGACATGTCCGCGTATCAGCGTGATTGGCCAGCGTATCGCAAGTTGCGCGACCCATCGTTTTTCGCAACCGCTAGAGCAGGTTTGGATACCGTCATCTGGGGTGGCGGCAGCATTAATGTGGCTCCCGAGGTCGCACGCGAGGAGGCGGTGCCGCTTGCCGCATGATACGTCAGATCATATCGAATGTTTCAGGGCCGAAGGTGGTGTCATCGTCACCCCTGACATGTTAGATGCGTGGGCGGATGCCGCCGAGCGTGGCGACTATCCGGGGTTGGGCGGTGATGCCGTGGTGTATTTCGGGCGTATTCCTCCCACCGACGACGAATTGGAGGCGGAGAGGGTCCACACCATTGAGCTGTCCAATGACATATTGTGCGATTGGTTAAACATACGATATGGGACGAGGAGACAATCCGACTACGATCACAAAACATCAACCCAACAACGGACGTTGCACTAGCAAGTTGAATCCAGACACATTCATCCCTCTTGATAGACTTGCTTATATTCAGTGTATTCAGCGTATTTGCCGAGAATTAGCATTCGTCCCTCTTGATAGACTTAAACGCTACCCTTACGCCACCAGTGCAGAGCTGGGAATTAGCATTCATCTCTCTTGATAGACTTGGGGAAACCAACATCAAGCCCTACTACAAGCTGGGAATTAGCATTCATCTCTCTTGATAGACTTGAATCGACCGCCGTATAGTTGACTTCGCTGCTGGGAATTAGCATTCATCCCTCTTGATAGACTTGAGCAGTACGTCAACACGTGGCGCTGGAAGCTGGGAATTAGCATTCATCCCTCTTGATAGACTTGCGCAAGGTCATGAACCTGTTCACCCACGGCTGGGAATTAGCATTCATCCCTCTTGATAGACTTGTCACGGTCTTAATACCGCCGACCACGAAGCTGGGAATTAGCATTCATCCCTCTTGATAGACTTGAAGCACGGCCATGACGAGTCGTTTGGTTGCTGGGAATTAGCATTCATCCCTCTTGATAGACTTGTGATGTACGTCACACTGTACGCGGCAGAGCTGGGAATTAGCATTCATCCCTCTTGATAGACTTGCGGAAGCGCTCGAACCGGACGCCATCGAGCTGGGAATTAGCATTCATCCCTCTTGATAGACTTGGCATCATCGCCGACCAGCTCACCCGCGAGCTGGGAATTAGCATTCATCCCTCTTGATAGACTTGAGTCGGCGCTCCGCTCGCTGGTGTAGAAGCTGGGAATTAGCATTCATCCCTCTTGATAGACTTGAACAACAGCCAGGGCAGCGTGTACGCGAGCTGGGAATTAGCATTCATCCCTCTTGATAGACTTGGGTACTGATCGCGCCGGTTCATCTCGTAGCTGGGAATTAGCATTCATCCCTCTTGATAGACTTGACGCCGTCTATGGCCTCGCCCGGATTGCGCTGGGAATTAGCATTCATCCCTCTTGATAGACTTGACAATACACGCTGCTCTTGAATCACGGGGCTGGGAATTAGCATTCATCCCTCTTGATAGACTTGTGGGATACTGTTCCACATACTCAGTCATGCTGGGAATTAGCATTCATCCCTCTTGATAGACTTGGTAATAAATGGTGCCGTCGTTCTCCCAAGCTGGGAATTAGCATTCATCCCTCTTGATAGACTTGGAGACCATCGACAAGACCTTCATCACCGGCTGGGAATTAGCATTCATCCCTCTTGATAGACTTGGATTGCGCGTGCGTTGAACACGGGAAAGGCTGGGAATTAGCATTCATCCCTCTTGATAGACTTGCGTTGCCGCGTGGAGCAATCGCGGGAGCGCTGGGAATTAGCATTCATCCCTCTTGATAGACTTGCCATCGCCGTCAAACAGTGGCGTGAGGAGCTGGGAATTAGCATTCATCCCTCTTGATAGACTTGGCGCACGGTGAGCACGCGCAGGACGATGGCTGGGAATTAGCATTCATCCCTCTTGATAGACTTGATAGCTTATCAAGAGGGGCCATTTCCCGCCTATAATTGACCATTCCATGTTCAAAAAAGCAGCAGCATGTCAGTGTTGTCTTGCTCTTTCTCCTCTTGCAGATTGGAAAACCTTAAGGCCTTAGCCCACTGCTTATCGGAAATATGCAGTATCCTGACCTTCCCCTTTGAAGGCAAATTCTCCTTAATGGCTTCAACAGTGGACCTATTCCCCGCCTGAGTCGGTGTATATCTGGCA
Source organism: Bifidobacterium sp. UBA4282 (assembly GCF_002394995.1). NCBI lineage: Bacteria > Bacillati > Actinomycetota > Actinomycetes > Bifidobacteriales > Bifidobacteriaceae > Bifidobacterium > Bifidobacterium sp. UBA4282. The sequence continues at coordinate 20,488 of NZ_DGVO01000035.1, read as the reverse complement.
TACACCGAAAACTGCACCATCGCGTACCCCATGTCCAGCAAAAGATTCCGGAACTGAGTCGCCGCATGTCGTTGTTTCTTAGTCTGCACCGGAAGATCAAACATTACCAAGCACCACATTCCCCCGCTCTCCTCATCCTTCTTCATCAGGCCCTCCATACACTGGCACATGCAGACGTTCGATTTGCCCCTCGCAATACATGCCAAATTGCTGTGCCAAATCATTCATCGCACTTGGAATCGTCAAACCGGAAGAGTCGAAGCTTTGATTTGATGCACCGACCAACACTCGTTTAACCGCCCGATCCGATACGCAAGCGTCGGCATCCAACCGGGCAACTCGATAGTCAATCGCGGCACGAAACGGCTCAATAAGATCGTCTGCCAAACAAAAGTAATTGCCTCGCCCATGATGGTTAACACCCAGCGGCGGCGCTAATCCTGCTGATATTACAGCCTTAACCGCAAATGACCTAAGCACAGTGTACGCATAATCTAATTGAGCGTTTCTACCTACGCCTTGGCCAGGTATTCTTTTGAAATGTTCCTCCTCATCAAATACCCTCTTCCAGTATTCTCGAGCCGCTTGCCCCTCAATGTTGGATGAATCACCTGATCTTACTGACGCTGCCAACCCTCTGAGGATTCCTCCTCCTTCCTTTTTCAGGGCATCCAAGCATGCAGCTTGTCCACGAATCTTGGCTTGGACAAGGCGCGCCCATGCATTTTTACGCCGTGGAACGCTTAGCCGAGATTGAGCCAGCTGACGTTGCGTAACAGTGGTCGGTAAATCCGTCCACGAATGTAACGCCGCTACTGGTACACCTCTCCAATCGCAAAGCATAACGCTGACGCCATATTGAGCCATCTCGAACAAAGCCGCCGAAGAACAATACAGCTTCTGTCCGATCAGAAGCACTGCTGTCTGCGCCAGAGATACTTCTACTGGTTTAATTGCAGCGCTCCGACTGTCAATAACCACACGTCCGCGCTTGTACGTAATGCTGCCGTCCATTTCGGTGCAGTCCACAACCCGCCAAGCGCTCTGCATTTCTCAAGCCTTACCTGCACACCATCGCCATGAAATAGGCATTGCTGTCTTATCTGCCCAGCGTGGCTCTCCAAATGCATTTCTCCTTATACACACTGGTTTGAACATTGCAAGAACATTAATTGCAACCCTCCATCCCTTCAAACCAAGAATTTGTGATACACCGTTTGGTGCTTCACATTTCAGACTTTCGCATACAGCGGAAAGACCCTCATTAGCCAAAAGCCTGGGTCTGAGTTTCAATCTGGATTCACTCTCAAACCCATCAACAACCCAGCAACTGTACGCACGGGAATTCCCGTTCGGCAATGATTGAACAAAATCCCGGAACTCCGCAATCTGTCCAGTCAATTGAGCTTCGGCGAAATCCACCTCGATAGTATCTCCCACGGTTAACCAACCCAGGTATTCCGCACGATTGTCCAACACAGCCTTGGCAGTACGACCTTCGGCATATCTCATGGATACTGACTGTTCAAACAACGGGGCGTGGAAGAGGTCCTCGTTCCGATATCGCATCAGATCAGTTTGGAATACACGAATCATTCCGTAAAAGATCTTTGTCTTACCTTTTGCCTTCTGTTCCCAGCACCGATAGATTCGAGCGTGGTGAATCGCTGAACCAATGTCTGCGGATCCGCCACGAACCGCAATCTGCGCCGCCGCAGAGGTAAAAAATGAAACCTCATCCTCTGGACCGACATACCTACCATGAACGGTAATGGAACGTTCATCATTCTCCGGCAGACCATCTTGCTCGTCATACTCAGGCAATCTGGTCAAAGCGCAGTACAGAGCAGGAGTTGACGCTTTCCTAACCGTGTCAGCGTCGATAGCGGACTTCAAAGGAACCTTCGTCAGTTTGTGCACAGTATCGTCATGCACGACAGAATTCCCCAATGCCAGCCTCATCGACTGCACTACCGCAACCCGATTATTGTCCAAAGCATCATTGAGTAATTCCAGTAACTTATGCATTTGTTCCAGCCACTTATGGAATGACTCATACCGTTCCGTTCCCGGATTTGGATATTCCTGCCACGGAATTTCATTGGGATACAATCTCCCTGCCATCCACTGAGCCTCACGCAGTGAGTCACGTTCAGCCAACGTCTGCGCGATGCCGGGTTGCATCAAAGCAATCACTGCGGCATCCACTGCGTGATGTCTGCGGTCCAATCGAGTCTTACCGCCTCCACCGATAAAATGAATCCGATCTTCAATATGTGCAGCTTTTCGCGCGTCAGAAGTCAAACGACCGCGAAACACCCTTACCGTGGTGTTCAGCAACACATCCGGATACTGATATGACTCATGGTTGAAGAACCAATCAATACGCCGGTGCAGCTCATCCGCCATCCAGGCCACCGATTCCATTGAGCGATTATCAATAGGCTCGTCGGCTTCCGTTTGACGAAGCCGTGCAATCACTTCCTGCTTAAAGTTTTTCTGAGCAGCAGGTGTATAGGAGCCTCGCGTAAAGATAAACGCCTCTACACGCTGAATTGTTTCAGACATATCCACACCCCGGGCCTGAGCCGGGGTGGATCGCGCCCATACCGCGAACGGGGTGTTGCTCTTCAAACGATTACATTCAGCACAAACCGCCGCAAAATTCGTACGCGTGTTCGTCGATCCTACGCCTTTACGGGGAACGATATGGTCCATCTCACAGGTTTTGAATGTAATCATCGCACCGCAATAGAGACACTTTCCGTTCTGCCGCTGCACCGCTTCCCACCGGCGCAAATCCGATTCACGTACCCGCTCCACCTTTTCTTCGAGATGCAGTTGTTTCCCTATATCCTTTCGATATTCACTCCGCTTGGCTATGGCGTTTTCATAGTCCTTCTTGTTTTTACGAGCCACCGCAACCGAAGACATACCATCACGAACATGTTCAATCTGCACGGATGAAGGAGTGCCCCACCGCTTCACGCAATTGACGATATATCGATTAACGATCTTCAACACCCGATCGACTGAAGGATTGCCCAAAGGCATACCGATGGGATCTGCCGGAGGACGCCAATTATCAGCCACGTTAAATACATGTTTGCGCGCTTCATGCAAATCGTCGTCGGTTTGCAGCATACGTTCGGTAAGCACTTGCAAAGTTTTTGCCGAATAAGCCACACGGCCAGCCGGCAGATCAATGGTATCCAACTTGCTCAGCTCCTCATCGCTAAGCGTATTGATGAAATCTATCGCCTCCGAATATGTAACTTCGTCTTGCACCTTGTCGATGTCTACAGTGTTCGACAACAGACCAATCATCGACTCTTGGCCATTATCGCTGGCTTGCGCCCACCATGCATTCAATTTCTTCCGGAGTTTGCTGTCGGAACAAGACTGAATCGCCCTAATGGAATCCATCCTTGGAGGCCTGCTGGACACACGGTCCTCGCCATCCCTGGTTTGTTGTCCGATGCCCCTGAGTTGAGATCGTTCCAGCCCAAGTTTCTGTGCCACGTCTCCCCACGTGTAATCTTCTTTATCCGTTGAGGCAAGCAAATCAAAAACTATGTTCTTCTCGCCCATATTCAAAGGACGTTCAATGGATCCCTCTTTTATCCGAAGATTCGTTATAACGTTAGCAATGCGGTACCGCTGAAAAACAAGGGAAGCCTTCAACGCGCGACTCTGCGTTTTATCCAAAGGATCCTTGCCGACCCGCGACTCTGCAGACCCTTTGGGGGTTTGGGAATCAAAAATGGCCAGCAGCAGTTCCCGCGCATGAGACTCATCCACCCGCTGCACTTCAAAAATACGTTTAAGTTCGTTGGCATTATCGGATTGCATCAACTTGGTCGGCAGCAAACCCGTTTTCGGATTCGAAGACCGAGTAGTCGTACGGAGGCGCGGAGATTCATCAAAACCTTGCTGCAATACCTGACACACCAGCTCTCCCGGAGTGGGATCGTCGTCAATCACGTTCCCGATCCGGTTCTCCACGCGGCTCTTCAACTCAGCGTAATTATCAGAATAGGGAGTATCCAACAACAGTGATTCAACCCGCTGATAAGGATTGCGCCATCCTCGGTGCCGAGCAATATGACGAATAGCGATGGAGATATCTTCCAACCGCTCATCATCATCTTCGATGTATCGTTCCGCCAACCTGCCTCGTACTGCCCACTCCTCAAAAGGCTCCGTTAAGGATTCTGACTCGACAATCGGGAATCCCAACCGCTCCAACACATTGTCAAGCCTCGCAAGCCGTGCCTTACGGCGGCGGCGCATACGCCGAGTCCGACGTGCGATGCCCGACTGCTTTTTCCGTGTAATGGCTTCCTTATTTTTCTGGGGATCGACACCTCCATCATGAATAACGCTCTGCGCATTCAAAATACGCAATGGCATTCCCGACTCATCCACTTCTATGGCTGCCAACCCAACCGAATTCAGCCCCACATCAATACCAAGACGGTACAGTCGCTTGCTCATATCTCCCCTTTGATTCATAGCAACACTTCGACGAGTACCAGTATATCCGGGAAAAATAAAAACGGGGCAGGAAACCTGCCCCTGCAGAAAATCTGCTTAGCATTCAAAGCGGCTATCATGTCCGCTCTTACTGAGAATTAGCAATGACCAGTATAGCATCAAATCAGAAGTTCCTACCCCGCATACTCCACGTGCGCGAACTCCGGCACCTTGTACCACTTGACCGGGTAGCCGGCGCCGTGGGCGCAGAACACCGAATCGGGGGTATTGTCCAAATCCGACTCCGGATCATAGTGCGCCTCTCGCACCACCCGCTCCTCGTCATGGCAGGGACGGTATCCGGCGAACGTGCAGCTCAGCCGTCCTCGACCATGCGTGTACGCGTTCACGTCCATCGCGTAGTCGCGCATCTCGGAGACCGGGCACTCCCCCGTCAGCACGGCGTAGTCGGCATCCGTCGCGGAACCGGTAGACGCCGCCGCGCCAGAACCGAAACCAGCGCCCACATCGTCGCCCATCTCGAAGGTACCCGCCATGCGCTGAATATCGGACATCGCCCGTCCGACCATATCCTGCGGCACCTCCAATCGGAACCGGTACCACGGTTCCAACACACGGCAATACCCGCGCCCCTTGTCCATCGCCTCCTGCACAAATTCAGCGTCGGTCTGCCCTTCCGCCGCCGACGGCCGGCCTTCCACGCCCACGCGCAGCTCCATCAGCCCCTGCCGGATCGCCCGGTATGTGGCCTGGCGGAAATCGCCGCCTTCCGTATGCTTCAGGTGTGCGCGGCCGCCCACAAGCGTCAGTTTGACATCGGTCAGCGGCGCACCGATCAGCACGCCCAAGTGCTCACGCTCCCCCAGATGCGTCATGATCAGCCGCTGCCAGTTGCGGTCCAGCACGTTCTCACTCACCGCGGTCGCAATCCGCACGCCGCTGCCCGGCTCACCCGGCTCCAACCGGATGTGCGCCTCAGCGTAATGCCGCAACGGTTCGAAATGTCCCACGCCCTCGATCGGTGCCGTGATGGTCTCCCGATACAGGATGCCGCCCGGACCGAACACCACGTCCAAGCCGAACCGGTCGTGCAGTTCCTGTTGGATGATTTCCAGCTGCACGGCACCCATCAGCTGCACGTGCACCTCGCGCAACCGTTCCTGCCAGACCACGTGCAGCAGCGGATCCTCGTCCTCCAGTTCACGCAGCGCGGTGGTGACCTTGTGCAGGGTCAGATCGTCGAAGCTCGGCATCGGCGGCGTAGTGGAATCCGCTTCGGATTCAGCGTTCTTCGATTGCTCGTCGTCCGATTCCTCGCCCTGCTCCGTCGACGTCGACACTGCCGTGCGCGCCGCGGCGGCACGTTCGGCGAGCGCGTCCAGATCGGTGTCGGGCGGCAGCACCGTGTAGGTGAGCACCGGCTGGATGCTGGGCGATTCCGCATCGGGTTCGATGCCGAGCCCCTCGCCGGGGAAGGTGCGGGTCAGACCGGTAACTGCACAGACGCTTCCGGCGGGGATGTCGGTGGCGATGTCAAACTTGGCGCCGTTGTAGACGCGGACCTGGTCGGCCTTCTCCTGCCACGTGCCGTCAGCGTCAGCGAGCAGGGCCTTAGCCTTGAGAGCGCCGCCGGTGACCTTGAGCCAAGTCAAGCGATTGTGTTGGGCGTCATGGGAGATCTTGTAGATGCGCGCGCCGAACTCCGCGGGCCATTGCGGTTCGCGCACGTAGGCCTCCAATCCGGCCATGAATTCGTCGACGCCGTCGACTTTCAGGGCGGAACCGAAGAACACCGGGAACAGCTTGCGTTCGGCGATCATGGTCCGCAGCCGCGCCAGGGTGATGCCGCCGGTTTCCAGATACTCGTCCATCGCCGATTCATCGAGCGTGGCGACGTTCTCGGCATCCTCCGCATGCTGCCATTGGGCGATTTCGATAAGTGGCAAGGAGTCAGAGGCACCGGAATCCGAGGCAACCATCGGCAGCTCATAGACGGCGTCGGACAGGCGACGGCGCAAATCGGCGAGCGCCACGGCTCTATCGGCGCCGGCGGCGTCCATCTTGTTGACGAAGATGAAGGTGGGCACCTGGTATCGGGCGAGCAGTCGCCACAGGGTTTCGGTGTGGCCTTGCACGCCGTCGGTGCCGGAGACCACAAGAATCGCATAGTCGAGTACGCGCAGCACCCGTTCGGTTTCGGCGGCGAAGTCCACGTGGCCGGGTGTGTCCAGCAAAGTGAGGTCCAGATTGCCGCAGCGCACGGATGCCTGGTGGGCATGGATGGTGATGCCGCGTTGTTTCTCCAGCGATTCGGTGTCGAGGAAGGCGTCGCCGTGGTCCACTCGCCCAAGTTTGCGAATGCCTCCGGAACGGTAGAGCAATGCTTCGGACAGCGTGGTCTTGCCGGCATCCACATGCGCCAGGATTCCCGCCACAATATGCGTCATGACATCCGCTCCGATCCCTCGTCACCGACATATGGGGAAAGTCCCCGATTGGTTCGGGGACTTTCCGTGTTGTTGTTTTGCGTTCGGTAGCCGGCCTATGGTTCAGGCCTTGGCGACCTCGATGCCGAGGTCGGCGGCGGTGTCGCTGGCCGTGATCTCGAGCGTGGTGGCCAGGGTCTCGCCGGCGATCAGGTCGCGGAACTGTTCGGCCTTCGGGGCGTCGGCGGCCGGCACCGTAAGCTTGAGCACGATGCGGTCGGCGATGTCGAGTCCGGCCTCCTTGCGGGCGTCCTGCACGGAGCGGATCGCATCGCGCGCATAGCCTTCGGCGATCAGGTCGTCGTTCAGCGTGGTATCGAGGATCACGAAGCCGCCGGTCGGCAGCGCCGCGGACACGATGCTGTCGGCGTCGGACGGGTTCGCCTCCTCCACGCGGTTGATCAGCTCGTACTCGCCCTCCTCCAGCGCGATCTCGCCGGACGGGGTCTCCACCACCGGCGCACCGGCGGCGTCCACATGCCAGGCGCCGGACTTGGAGGCCTTGATGGCGAACTGGACGTCCTTGCGCAGACGTTTGCCAGCCACGCGGGCGTTGACGCGCAGCTCATTGATGATTCGCAGCCCGTGCTCGGCGGCCTCATCCAGCGTGCACAGCTCCACGGCCTTGATGTTGAGCTCGGACTTCAGGATATCCTCATAGGCGCGCACCGCATCCGGGTTCTCGGTGACCACGGTCATGCGGGCCAACGGCTGACGCACGCGGATCTGCTCCGCCTTGCGCAGCGAGAGCGCGGCGGACACCACCTCACGCACCTTCTCCATCGCATCCACCAGCGCCGGGTCATCCACCAGCACGCGGCCCAGCTCGGTCGCCTCTCCGGTCTCCGCGTCCACCAGCGTCGGCCAATCGGCCAGATGCACGGATTCGCCGCCGGTCAGGCCGCGCCACACGGCCTCGGCCTCCATCGGGGCGAGCGGGGCGAGCACGCGCATGAACGTCTCCAGCGCGGTGTACAGCGTGTTGAACGCGTTCCCGTCCTCATTCCAGAACCGGTCGCGGGTGTTGCGAATGTACCAGTTGGTCAGCAGGTCGATGTAATCGGTCACCGCGTCGCAGGCGTCGGAGATCGCGAACTCGTCGAGGGACTTGGTCGCAGACTCCACCAGGCGGCGGGTGCGGGCCAGCAGGTAGCGGTCCATCTCGGGCAGCGCGGCCACCTCGTCGGCGCGCAGCAGGCGCGCGTCATACCCGGCACCGCCGTTCGCGGCGTTCGCATACAGCGTGAAGAAATAGTACGAGCTCCACACCGGCAGCATGACCTGACGCACCGTATCACGGATGCCATCGGCGGTCACGATGAGGTTGCCGCCGCGCAGGATCGGCGAACTCATCAGGAACCAACGCATCGCATCGGAGCCGTACTGGTCGAACACGCCGTTGACGTCCGGGTAGTTGCGCAGGTGCTTCGACATCTTCTGGCCGTCGGAGCCGAGCACGATGCCGTGGCAGATCACGTTCTTGTACGCCGGCTTGTCGAACAGCGCGGTGGCCATGATGTGCAGGGTGTAGAACCAGCCGCGGGTCTGGCCGATGTACTCCACGATGTAGTCGCACGGGAAGTGCTGCTCGAAGAACTCCTTGTTCTCGAACGGATAGTGGAACTGCGCGAACGGCATCGAACCAGACTCGAACCAGCAGTCGAGCACGTCGGTGATGCGGCGCATCGTGGACTTGCCGGTCGGGTCGTCCGGGTTCGGACGGGTCAGGTTGTCGATCCACGGGCGGTGCATGTTGATCTCGCCCTTGTCGTCGCGCGGGTAGTCGCCGAAGTCGGCCTTGAGCTCCTCCAGCGAGCCGTAGACGTCCACGCGCGGATGGGCCGGGTCGTCGGAGACCCACACCGGGATCGGCGAGCCCCAGAAACGGTTGCGGGAGATCGACCAGTCGCGGGCGTTGGCCAGCCACTTGCCGAACTGGCCGTCCTTGACGTTGTCCGGGATCCAGTTGATCTGCTGGTTGAGTTCAAGCAGACGGTCCTTGATCTTGGTGACGGACACGAACCAGCTGGAAACCGGCTTATAGATTAGCGGGGTGGCGCAACGCCAGCAGTGCGGGTAGGAGTGCACGTAGCTCTTCTCCTGAAACAGGATGGCGCGGTGCTCCTCCGGCACGGCGGCCAGCGGGCCGTCGCCGGCGCGCAGGTTGCGCAGGATCGGCAGGTTGGCGTCGAACACGAACATGCCCTCATACTCAGGGCACAGCGACGTGAACGTGCAGCCCGCGTCAAGCACGTCCACGGACGTGATGCCGTGGGCGTTCAGCGTGTTCATATCGTCCTCGCCGTAGGGGGCCTGGTGCACCAGGCCGGTGCCCTCGGTGGTGTCCACGTAGTCGGCGGTGAAGATCTGGTAGGCGTTGGGGCCCGGGGTGCCGCCCTCGGCGAGCGCGTCCTCGCCCGCGAAGTACGGGAAGACCGGCCAGTAGCGCCAACCGACCATGTCGGCGCCCTTGAGTTCGCGCACGACCTCGTAGTCCTCGCCGAGTTCCTTGGCGTAGGAGCCGAGCAGGGCCTTGGCGAAGTAGAACTTCTTACCGGCGAACTTGCCTTCGACGGGCTTGACCTCCACGTAGTCGATGTCCGCGCCGACCACGATCGCGAAGTTCGTGGGCACGGTCCACGGCGTGGTGGTCCAGAACACGGCGTAGGCGTCGTCCTCGTCCTTCAGCTTGACGGCCACGGACACGGTGGTGTCCTGACGGTCCTGGTACACGTCGGCATCCATGCGCAGCTCGTGCGCGCTCAGCGGCGTCTGGTCCTTCGGGCAGTACGGCAGCACGCGGTAGCCCTGATAGGCCAGACCCTTGTCGTACAACTGCTTGAACGCCCACATCACCGATTCCATGTACGGGATGTTCAGGGTCTTGTAGCCGTGCTCGAAGTCGACCCAGCGGGCCTGACGGTGCACGTAATCCTGCCATTCGTTGGTGTACTTGAGCACGGAGGAGCGGCAGGCGTCGTTGAACTTGGCGATGCCCATCTGCTCGATCTGGTCCACCGACTCGATGCCCAGCTCCTTCTGTGCCTCAAGCTCGGCGGGCAGGCCGTGGGTGTCCCAGCCGAAGACGCGGTTGACCTTGCGGCCCTTCATGGTCTGGTAGCGCGGGATCACGTCCTTGGCGTAGCCGGTCAGCAGGTGGCCGTAATGCGGCAGGCCGTTGGCGAACGGCGGGCCGTCGAAGAACACGAACTCGTTCTGGCTGTGGTCGCCGGACGGGTTGCGGTCGATGGACTTCTGGAAGGTATCGTCTTTGTCCCAATAGTCGAGAACGTCGGTCTCCAGCTGCGGGAAGCTCGGGTTCGGAGCGACGTTGGCGCTCTGCTCGCCGGCTGCGGCCTTGGGATACACATGGGAATGGGTGGTTTCGCTCACCGTGTCTCTCCTCGTGCAGGTCTGTTCCGTTACTTCTACTGCCACGAGGACGACGGCGATTGGGTCCGGGACTGCTGTCCGGTTTGGGAATAATGCCCCACCCGGCCAAGTCACCGGTATCCGCGATCACCACCGCGGTACCACCTCGCTTGCCGCATGTCGGATGCCGCGGGACCCATCCCGCGCGATCTCGATGCGACCGCTTGTGTCCGGCTGTGTCGGGCCGGTCCCGTCGGTTCTACTGGGCATCGGGCCGGTGTGGGCCCGCCGCCGTTCTTCCGATGGCTCCCCGCTGATAACGGATCATCGCCGTGAACGCCGCCCATTGTAGCACCGAGGTGGGGACGGCCCCGCCGCCGTATCACCCTCATTCCGCCCAACACTCCCGAACTCTCCGGACTCTGACACATCGTGACCATGATCCTTTGCGAGAATCGTTGGAATTTCAACGATTCGCAACTGAGATCACGGTCACGATGTATCAAAGTCACGATGCATCAGAGTCACGATGCATCACGGTCACGATGCATCAGAGTCCGAAGTTCAGCGCCGAGCGGTGACCTTGCGGTAGGACTCAGCCAGGTTGCGGGCCAGCTGGCGCCCGGTTTCGCCCAGGATCACGCCGAGCGAGTTGAGCGGCATGCTGCGCAGGAACATGACCATCAGCGCACTGTCCGGGATGACCGGATGGCCGGCCTCCCTGCCCATGTCGTCGAGCACGTGCTGCAGGATCGGCGCGCCGATCGGATCGTCGAGCCATTCGCCGAAGGTCGACCATTCGTCGAGGTTCATGATCTTGCCATCGTCGTCAATCTCGACGTCGAGCCGCGAGACGATGTCGCGCGAGGAGACGCCGACTTCGACCGTGTAGGTGCCGCCCTCCACATGCCAGTCGTCGAACCGCTCCGACCAATAGGCGAAGGCGCGGTCGTCCAGCGCGATGGTGACGCTCTTCGACTCGCCCGGCGCGAGCGAGACCTTGGCGAAGCCCTTGAGCTCGTGCACCGGGCGCGCGACCTTGGCCTTCGGCGGGGCCACGTAGACCTGCACGATTTCGGCGCCGGCCACATCGGAGGTGTTGGTCACGGTCACGGTCACCTCGGCGTCGCGCGGACCGGTCTTGGCCACGGTCGCGTCGTGCACGTCGAACGTGGCGTAGGACAGGCCGTAGCCGAACGGGTAGGTGACCTGCTTGCGGAAGGTGTCGTAGTACCGGTATCCGACGAACACCCCCTCGCCGTAATCGACGTGGCCCTCCTCGCCCGGCCAATTCATGGCGGACGGATCGTCGTTCACATCGTCGATGATGGTCTGCGCGAGTTTGCCGGACGGGGCTTCGTCGCCGAAGATCACGTCGGCGAGCGCCGCGCCGCCGGCCTGCCCCAACAGCCAGGTCTCCAGGATCGTCTTGGCGCGGCCCCGCCACGGCAGCGAGACCACGGAACCGTTCGACAGCACGACCGCCACGTTCGGGTTCGCGGCGGCCACGGCCTCAAGCACCTCGACCTGCTTGGCTGGGATGTCGAGCGTGTTGCGGTCGAAGCCTTCGGACTCGTAGGCGGCGGGCAGGCCGAGGAACAGCAGTACGACGTCGGCCTGCTCGGCGGCCGTCACGGCCTGCTCGGTCAGTGCCGGGTCCTGCGCCGCGTCGTCCAGCGTGAAGCCGGGGGCGAAGTCGGCCGCGACGCCGCGCTCTTCGATTGCGTCGAGGAAGCTGGTGAGCTTGGTCGGGTTGATCAGCGAGGAGCCGGCGCCCTGGTAGCGTGGTGTGCGGGCGAATTCGCCGATGACGGCGATCTTGGCGCTCTTGGCGACCGGCAGGGTGGCGTCCTCGTTCTTGAGCAGCACCATCGATTCGACGGCGGCCTGGCGGGCGATCTCGTTGTGGGCGTCCACATCGTACCGGTAGCCGTCCCGGCTCATGGCGGGGCGGGCCTTGGCGACCAGGTCGATCATGCCTTGGGCCATCTTGTCCAGCTGGGCGGCGGGGATGCGCCCGTCCTTGGCGGCGGCCACGATCTGGTCGTCCGTATTGCTCGGCGGCATCTCCAGGTTCAGACCGGCGTTGAGTGCGGCCACACGGTCGCTGACCGCGCCCCAGTCGGACATGACGATGCCCTTGAAGCCCCATTCGCCGCGCAGCACGTCGGTGAGCAGCCAACGGTTCTGCGAGGAGAACACGCCGTTGATCTTGTTGTACGAGCACATGACGGTCCACGGCTGGGCGGTTTTGACGATGTATTCGAAGGCCGGCAGGTAGATCTCGCGCAGGGCGCGCGGGGAGATCGTAGCGCTGATGCGCAGACGGTCGGTCTCCTGATTGTTGGCGGCGAAATGCTTCAGCGAGGTGCCCACGCCCTTGGACTGCACGCCCTTGACGATGCCGACGGCGGTGTGGCCGGCCAGGTACGGGTCCTCGCTCCAGTATTCGAAGCAGCGGCCGCCGAGCGGGTTGCGCTTGATGTTGACGCCGGGGCCGAGGATGACGGCCACCTGTTCCTGGATGCATTCCTCGCCCATCGCTTCGCCGACGCGTTCGACGAGTTCCGGGTTCCACGAGCAGGCCATGCTGGCCGCCGGAGGGAAGCAGGTGGCGGGCACGTTCTCCTCGACATCCATCGATTCGGTGTTCCGGGCCTTGCGCAGGCCGTGCGGACCGTCGGTGATGGTGTAGTTCGGTAGGCCCTTGTCCGCCACATTGCCCAGGCTCCACGGGTTGGTGCCGCTGGTCAGCGCGGCCTTCTCCTCAAGGGTCAGGTCGTTTACGGAGGGATAGTCGCTCATCGGTTTCGCTCCTTCATGTCCTTTTGGCGCATCGTCGTTGATTGACACCGTCGGCATCGATTCACCACTCAAATACCGACCGGTCGGTAAGTATTATGCTATCGCCGAACCGGCATATCCGCAAGCATGTCTGCCACACGGCGTTGCGCCGCAAACGACAACGCTCCGTGGTAACGTCACCAGATATCAGACCATTCGGTCGGTAAGATACCGCTGCGGCCGAACACGGCCACGGACAGCCTCCACACCGTCGCATCGCGCAGCACCGCTCCTACCGCACCAACCCCTCCAACACCAAGGAGCACGTCATGCCACACCGCGACCCGGAACGGTTGAGCCAGATCGAACGCACCGCGGCTGAACTGTTCGGACGGTCCGGATACTACGCCACGTCGCTGCAGTCGCTCGCCGACGCGGTGGGCCTGACCAAGGCAGGACTGCTGCACTACATCGGCAGCAAGGACAACCTGCTGACCCTGGTCATGCGCGACGTGTACGACGCCGACGCCATGGCCAAGCTCGGCGCGGACGGCAACGACCAACCCGTCGGAACGGTGTCGTTGCCCGAATACCTGCGCGACATCGTGGCCCAGAACGCCGAGCGCCCGCATCTGGTCCGGCTGTTCACGATGCTCAACACCGAAACCCTCAACCCGGACCACCCGGCGCGCCAGTACTTCCAGGACAGGGAGCGGCTGCTGGAGCATCTGGCGGACAACCCCTGTTGGCGGATTCCCGAAGGTGTGGACGTCCACGCCACACTCAACGCGGCGATGATGGCGATGGACGGCATCCAAATCAAATGGCTGCGAGAGCCCGGCCGCGACCTGGTGGCGATGTGGCGCGAAATCGAGCCGGTATTGTTCCCCGAAGCGATCTGGGGCCCGATCGACTGAGCCGTTCACCCCGGTAACGCCCTGACACGCCCGGCTTCTGCGGACTCTGACACTTTGTGACCCTGACACAAGTTTGGAATCGTTGAAATTCCGACGATTCTCGGGATGTATCAGAGTCACGATGTGTCAGAGTCCGTACAGGCCGGGCGTGTTTCGGAAAGTCCGGGGATCAGGCGGTGCCCATGGGCAGGAAGATGGCCATCGAGAGCACGAACATCACCACCACGCCCACGATCATCGGGACGCTGGTGCGGCGGATGATCTCGAACGGGCTCTTCTTGACCGTACCGGAGACGATCATGATGACACCGGCCACCGGTGAGAGCTCGCGCAGCAGGTTGCCGGCCAGGCTCATCGGGATCGTCACGGCGAGCACGTTGATGCCCGCCGCGGCCGCCAGCGGAATCATCAGCGGCACCATCGCGAAGAACAGCGCGGTGCCGGAGCCCGACAGGATCACGATCAGCGCGGTCAGACCCACGAGCAGCAGCGGCAGGACGAAACCGAGCCCGCCACCCTGGATGCCGGTCATCGCGTTCTGCAGCGCGTCGATCAGGCCGATCGACTGCAGACCGACCACGAACACCGACGCCGCGACCAGCAATGCCACAACCGGCATTGCACCGCCCATGCCCTTGAAGAAGGACTCAGTGTCATCCAGGGTCTTGCGGGCGTCGCGCGTGCGGACGAACTCGCAGATGATCGCGATGACAAAGGACAGGATCGAAGCCAGCTGCACGCTGATGTCGATGTCGAATCCGGTGATGGAGGTGATGGCGAACACCACGAGCAGCATGATGATCGGCAGCAGCGGCAGGATCGCGTACACGGTGCGATACAGCGCGCCCCCGGTGATCTGCTTGACCTCGGCCAGCTCGATCTGACCGTCGTCGGTGACGGCCACCCGACCCAGCCGCTCGTCGCGCCGGTCCATGAACCGCTGCCAGAAGTAATGCGCCACGGCCATGGCGAACAAGGTGGGGATGGAGACCAGTACGTGGTACCGGAATACGTATTCGCTGGCGGTGATGCCGGCGAACTGCGCGGTTTCGGCCAGCTCGGCGGAGATGGCGATGTTGTCCGACCCCAACGGCGTGGGCATGACGGTGGCGCTGGTGGCCACCACGGCCGCGGCGCTCAGCGTGCTCATGCCCGCCTGACGCAGCACGGGGAACAACGTGGCCAGCAAGATGATCGACAGGTTGGAAGCGCTGGGGATGACCAGCGAGAGCAGATTGCCCAGCAGGAACGTGATCGGCACGAGCACATACGCCGACTTGATATGCCCCAGCGGCTTGGATAATACGCTGACCGTGACCTCGTTGGCGCCGATCCTGGACATGTAGGCGGTGTAGCCGCCCAGGATCAGCATGACGAAGCCCGCGGAGGTCAGGGTGGAGACGAACTGGTCACCCACCACCTTGAACGGGTCGAGCCACGCCACGCCACTGGACGCGAAGTCCGAGAACGCGATCGGCCGGCCCATGGCCATGGCCACGTACATCAGCAGGATGCCGATCAGAAACAACGAGATCTTGATGTCCATCTTCTTGATGAGCATGAAAACCACCGCGGCGACCGCGACCACGGCCACCAGGACCATCACGATATCCATGTTCTTCTTCTTTCTTCTGCCTCGGTGCATTCCGGTCGTCATCGACCGGTGCCGCCGCTACGACGATGTGCCGCGGAGGTTCCGACCGTCCGTGGACCGCTGTCGGATACCGAGGTGCCAACGTTATGGAAAGAGGGCCGACCCGGTCACCCGGGCCGACCCATATGGGAGAGAGGGAAGGAAAGTATCTAGTTGATCGCTGCTATCACGCTCCCATCGGCAGGAAGACGATCATGGACAGGATGAACATGATCACGACGCCGGAGATCATCGGGACGCTGGTGCGGCGGACGATCTCGAGCGGGCTCTTCTTGGTGGTGCCGGCGACGATCATGACCACGGCGGAGACCGGGGACACGGCGCGCAGCAGGTTGCCGGCCAGGCCCATCGGGATGGACACGGCGAGCACGTTGATGCCGGCGGCCGCGGCCAGCGGGACCATCAGCGGCACCATCGCGAAGAACAGCGCGGTGCCGGAGCCGGACAGGATCACGATCAGCGCGGTCAGGCCCACGAGCAGCAGCGGCAGGACGAAGCCCATGCCGGAGCCCTGCATGCCGGTCATCGCGTTCTGCAGCGCGTCGATCAGGCCGATCGACTGCAGGCCGACGACGAACACGGAGGCGGCCACCAGCAGGGCCACGATCGGCATCGCGCCGCCCATGCCCTTGAAGAACGCCTCGGTGCCGTCCAGCGTGGCACGGCCGTTACGGCTGCGGATCAGCTCGCAGACGATGGCGATGACGAAGGACAGAATCGAGGCCAGCTGCACGCTGATGTCGATCTTGAGGCCGGTGATGGAGGTGATGGCGAACACCACGAGCAGCATGATGATCGGCAGCAGCGGCAGGATGCCGTACACGGTGCGGTACAGCGCGCCCCCGGTGATCTGCTTGACCTCGGCCAGCTCGATCTCGCCGTCGTCAACCATGGCGGCGCCGCCGCGCTTGTCCATGAACCGCTGCCAGAAGTAGTGGATGATGGCCATCAGCAGCAGGGTCGGGATGGAGACGAGCGCGTGGTAACGGAACACGTACTCGCTGGAGGTGATGCCGGCGAAGGCCTCGGTGTTGGCCAGTTCGGCCGCGATCGCCACGTTGTCCGAACCCAGCGGGGTCGGGATGATCGTGGCGGTGGTGGCCACGACGGCCGCGGCGCTCAGCGTGCTCATGCCCGCCTGACGCATGACCGGGTACAGGGTGGCCAACAGGATGATGGCCAGGTTCGAGGCGCTCGGCACGACCAGCGAGAGCAGATTGCCCAGCAGGAACGTGATCGGCACGAGCACATACGCCGACTTAATGTGGGCCAGCGGCTTCGAGAGCACGCTGACGGTGACGTCGTTGGCGCCGATCTTGGACATGTAGGCGGTGTAGCCACCCAGGATCAGGATGATGAAACCGGCGGAGGTCAGGGTGGAGACGAACTGATCACCCACCACCTTGAACGGATCCAGCCACGCCACACCACTGGACGCGAAGTCCGAGAACGCGATGGGCTTGCCCATCAGCATGGCGACATACATCAGCAGGATGCCGATCAGGAACAGTGAGATCTTGATGTCCATCTTCTTGATGAGCATGAACACCACCACGGCGACCGCGGCGATGGCCACGAGGTACATCACGATATCCATGAGTCCTCTTTTCCTTTCTTTCTCTTATTGCATTGTGCGTTCGAAACGGGGAACGCGCGCCGGCGGTGTTCGTCCACCGCCGGCGCGCTCACCGTATCAATCGCACTGCGCCATGCGCTCCATGAACCAGGCGCAGAATCGTTCGGAGTCGACGCCCGTGGTCACGGTGGCGTTCGGCTCGTGCTTGAGGTAGCCCTTGAGATCGGCCACGGTGCAGCCGGCGGTCAGGGAGCCGGCCAGCTCGACGTCGACGTAGGTCTCCTGCATCGTGAACAGGTCGGGCTGCAGCATGCAGGCGACCGCGCAGGAGTCGTACATCTTCAGACCGGTGCCGAAGCTGCGCTTGCGGTAGCGCTGGAACAGGTCGTGGGACATCAGCCCCACCTTGCCCATGTCCTTGAGCTTGGCGGTCTGCTCCGGCGGGATCACGGTGCCCAGGCCCGCGTCGAGCGTGGCCATGGTGATCTTGAGTCCGGAGTCGAGCACGATCTTGGCCGCTTCGGGGTCCACGTAGATGTTGAACTCAGCCATGACGCCCTTGTTGCCACGGGTCACGGAGCCGCCCATCAGCACGATCTCCTTGATCTGCGGCTTGACCTCGGGGTAGACCTTGAGCAGCAGGGCGATGTTGGTCAGCGGGCCGATCGGCATGATGGTAATCGGCTCTTCCGCGGCCATCAGGACATCGCGCATGGCCTCGACGGCGTTCTTTTCCAGCAGCAGCTCGGTCTTGGGCTCGGGGAAGTCGAATCCCTCCATGCCGGTGGCGCCGTGGATGTCGCTGGCGTCCTCGGGCTGGCGGATCAGCGGGGCCGCGGCGCCCTTGGCGACCGGAACGTCCTTGCCGTAGTAGGCGAGCAGCTTGAGCGCGTTGCCGGTGGTGGCCTCGATGCCGACGTTGCCGGCCACCGTGGCGATGAGTTTGACGTCCAGTTCCGGCGCGTACAACGCAAGCGCGATGGCGACGGCGTCGTCGATGCCCGGATCGGTGTCGATGATCAGTGGAGTTGGCTTCATTGCTCCTCTTTTCTCGTACCTCGTATGGTGAATGTGGTTGATGGCCGTTGGGCGGCACCGTCAGGACACAAGCGCCGCATCGAGAAACGTGGACCTCATCGCCTCGACCGACTCGCGGCTCTCCCCCGGCGACGGCTGCGCCGGATCCACGAATCGCACCATACCGCTGCCCAGTTCGGGCGTCGGACGGCGGATGAAGCCTTTGCTTTCGTAGAATCGTTCCTTCCCAGGAGTCGACATCAGACCGACGTAGGCATGCTCGCAGCAGCGGGAACGCACGTGCATGATCAGCGCGTCCAGAATCATGGAGCCGATACCGAGGTGACGGTATTCGGGCAACACCACCAGGTCCTTGATGAAGAAGGCGATGCGGCCGTCACCGACCAGACGTCCGATACCGGCGGGAACACCATCGACATACGCCACGACGGAACACAGGCCGCCGTCCAGCGCCGCCTGTACGTCCTCGCGTTCATATCGGTGGAAATCCGCCGTGGCACGCACGCTCTCGTAGATGTCTACGGTGAGCGCATCGTACCGAACCGATATCTGCATCTCCTGAACCTCCGCGTTGAGCGTTCGTCAACTGATGCAACGTGATGTAACGTTTCATCAACCAACAACAGTCATGCTACATCGTTTTATCAACGCTGTCAAAATCCGATGAGACCGTGTCACACCGCATGTCGGCGATGAACATACGCCCAGCCATCAACAACGCAACCGTCATGCAAACCTCGTTATTCGCATCGCATCAGATATCACACCGGTCACACGGCACCGTCGCCGTGATCCTTCCCCCTATCGTGCCACACCCGTCCGGAGAACATGCCGCGTCACATGCGGCGCTCGGGAGGGGCCACACCCACCGAGCCCCGCTGCACGAATACCGTCGGGATGCGGCGGTGCTCCGCGCGCCGCCTGCGTTTCGCCCCGATCCTGGACAACAGCATCTCCACACCCTGCCGCCCCATGTCGGCCGTCTGCTGCGAAATGATTGCCACGCGCGGGGTCATCAAGCGGAACGCGTCGATATCGTCGAAGGACACCACCGATATGTCGGTGCCGGGATCCATGTTGCGGTCATGCAACAGACCGATGATCGCGATCGCATCCGGGGAATACGCGAACAGGATCGCGCTCACGCCCTCCGACAACAGCTCCATCAACGCATCCTTGCGCGAGCGGAACGTGTTGTCGCAATCCACAACCGCCACGCCGTCCTCTCCCAGCACACGGCCGGCGATCGCACGGAACGCGACCTCGCGCTCGTTCACGCTGACCGATTCCAGGCTCGAATGGGATACGAAGCCCACACGGCGATGCCCCAACTGGCTCAACGTCTCCACCGCGCTCTCAATGCCCGGATACGGATCCGAAACCACCGACGGCACCGTATCGAGCCCCTCCACGGTACGGTCGACGAACACCAACGGCAAGTCGCGGTCGATGATCGACCTGATGCCCGGCGACTCCGCACCCTCCGGCACCACGATCGCCCCGTCGATCCGTTGCCCCAGCAGTGTGGTGATGAACGCGTCCTGCCGTTCCACGTCCTCTGCGGACGTGCCGATCAGCGTGCTGTATCCCTTCTCATACAGCATCTTCTCCATCGAGGAGACCAGATCGGCGAAGAACGGATTGCGGATGTCCGGCACCAGCAGCCCCACCGTCTTCGACTCCGCCAGACGGATGCCCTGCGCGCGGGAGTCCGGGACGTACCCCAGCTCGTCCACGGTCCTGCGCACCAATTCCTTGGTCTCGTTGGAGAATCGCCCCTTGCCGTGCAGAATCTGCGAGACGGCCGTAATCGACACCCCCGCCTTCTGGGCCACATCACGAATCGTCACAAAAGCCATCGGTTCCCTCCCTCATCGTGTACAACACACTACCCTATGCGACACGCGCTTGGAGCGGTTCCGCAATCGTTTTACCCTACGAGCACATCCTGCCCGCATATGGCACGACGTCCGTCGCAACCGCGCCCATACACGGTTTCGACGGACGTCGTGGCACGGGGGGATGCACCCCGTTCCCGGTTCGAGGCCGGACTGATATGCGATCAGTCGAGCTCGATGGCGCCGGTGTACAGCTGGTAGTACTCGCCCTTCTTCTCCAGCAGCTCCTCGTGGGTGCCGCGCTCGATGATGCGGCCGTGGTCGAG